>CAYTNI010000189.1:0-6426 GCA_964439115.1 uncultured Saprospiraceae bacterium | reverse complement strand
ACATCTCTTCCTGGTGTATATTCTTTGCTGGTATTGGGAGCGCATGCGATACCTGCTCAGCGTTTCGACCAAGAACATGGAAGACCCCGAGGAAAAACTGCGCACCGCCATCTCCATCATGGTGGAAAGTTCAATCGAAGACCCGGCGACTGAGTATATTGATGAGTCCGTTCTTTTTCGTATTGTATTGACGGAGGGTACGAAGACCTATCATACCAAACAAGTAGATGAGGAAAATCGGCAGGGCTTTTTTAAGGTTTATAAGGAGCTCGCTGCAGATGTAGGACAAATCATCAGGGACATCCATCCGGCATTCCCCTACCCGCTTGCACTGGCCACCACCCTGCTTGAAATGTCGCACTTTCATATATACGCGGCTCAACATCTTCCATCCCTTACTGAAGCGCGTATTCATGCTGACAATGATCTGGGGCAAATCAAAAACATGATAGCGTATTTTGCTTTCGGCCTGCTAAAACCCAAAGCTTCATGAGCGACGTGCGGATAGAGCCAAGCTGGAAGGCCGTATTGTCAGGCGAGTTTGAGCAGCCTTATTTCAAAGTGCTGGTAGATTTCTTGCGGCGGGAAAAAGCTGAGGGGAAATTAATTTATCCCCCAGGGAATATGATTTTTAATGCGTTCAACTCCACCCCTTTCGATGCTGTGAAGGTGGTCATTCTCGGCCAGGATCCCTATCACAACCCCGGAGAAGCCATGGGCTTGAGTTTTTCAGTGCCCAAAGGTGTTCGCATACCACCCTCTTTGGTCAATATTTTTAAAGAGTTGCAAGCAGACCTCAACCTGCCCATTCCCACCCACGGCGATTTGAGTTCATGGGCACAGGAAGGCGTTTTTCTCCTCAACGCCATGCTTACTGTTGAACACAAACGCCCCCAAAGCCATCAACACATAGGATGGCAAACTTTTACAGACGCTGTCATCAGCAAACTTTCTGCCCAAAGGAGCGGTTTGGTTTTCCTGCTTTGGGGCAACTTCGCACGCAAAAAAAAGCTGCTGATTGATACTTCCCGCCATCTCATATTAGAATCACCGCATCCATCACCGCTTGCCGGCAACGGGTTCTCCGGATGCCGACATTTCTCCAAAGCTAATGCCTGGCTCGAAGCTCAACACATCGCACCGGTTAACTGGGCAATTGCGCCCTGAAACCTAAAATCTGCCATTCATCCAATTACCACCCGTTTTGATAGAATATTTTGTATCCTTTACGCGATTTGACTTAGTATTGCATCAGATTTTAATCTATTGATAATGCCAAAACTTAGTCTCTTCGCCATCCTCATTTTTGGGGCCATTTCACCTTTGTTGTATGCTCAGCCTTCCGCCTCATGGTCGTTGGAAAAATGCATCAATTATGCGCTGCAAAACAGCTTGCGCATCAAGCAGTCCCAAACGCTTGTTCGCGACGGCGAAATTTCCGTCAAACAAGGCCAGTTTAGTCGTCTGCCCTCCCTGAACGGTGCCACCAGCGCGGGTAGTCAGTTCGGTCGTACCATTGACCCCTTCAGCAACACCTTCGATACTCGTACCATCACCTTCAACAGCATGAGTCTCAATGCAGGGATGCCACTGTATTCCGGTGGCAGAATCAATGCAAGTATCCAGCAAAGCAAACTGGAACTACAGGCCCGCCAGTACGATCTAGAAAATGCCGGCAACACCCTCGCTCTTGAAGTGGCGCGTGCCTATCTTACCATTCTTCTCGCCCAGGAGCAACTAGACAATGCCCGGCGCCAGCTTCAGCTCTCGCGCCAGCAACTCGAACAAACAGAAAAACTCATCACTGCGGGTGCCCTGCCACCCAATGACCGCCTCGATGTCATTGCGCAAATCGCTCGCAACGAACAGGTCGTTGTGGAAATCTCCAATGCCGTCAATGGGGCATATCTCAACCTGCGCCAACTGATGGAGGTGCCCGCCGAAGAACAATTCACCATTCAACGGCCCGATATCCTCATTCCCGAAACGGTAGAAGAGGATATGTTTTCATTCCCGGTAGTGTTTTCCGCAGCACTCCAGAACCAGCCGGCCATCAAAGCCGCTGATTTAAGGCTCAAAGCGGCAAATAGAGGCATTACCGTTGCCAGATCAGGCTCTCTACCATCTCTCGGCCTTGGCGGCAACCTCAATACCGCATTCTCTTCAGTGGCTCGTCGTGTCGCCGGACTTCAAACCATCCGGCAGTCGCAAACAGTGTTCATAGATGGTCAGCCTTTCACCATTGAAACGGATATCCTCTCTCCTTCCTTCGAGGACATTCCCTACTTCGATCAGCTCAGCAATAATTTCGGTCAGTCCTTCGGCCTTAACCTTTCCATCCCGCTGTATAACAATCACCGCAACCACTTTGCCCTGGAACGCGCCCGCCTTGCCGTGCTCAACCAGGAACTCGACAGCCGCCGGCAGCAGCAGTTTCTCCAAACCACGGTACAACAAGCCATTAATGATGCCCGCGCCGCTCGCGAAGCCTGGACTGTCGGCCGAAGCGCCGTGGAAGCCGCTCAGGCCGCCTTCGACAACGCCCAAAAACGCTTCGACGTCGGCTCCATCAACGCCCTGCAGTACAGTACGGCTCGCCTCACCTTAGATTCTGCTCAGGTGGACCTTATTCGAGCCAAATACCAATATCTGTTCAACCTGAAAACCGTAGAGTTTTACCTCGGCAAACCATTGCAAATCAACTAATTCAATAAACCGCAACTTAGTCATGGCAAAGCGCAAAAATTCATATCTGATTTACATCATACTAGGCGGTCTAGTCATCGCCCTCGGTACTATTGCCTTCATCCAGCAACGCTCCAAACCCAAGGGCGAAGCCGTCCTTGTGGAAAAAGCAGAAAAACGCACCATTAAGGAAACCGTTTCCGCCAGCGGAAAAATCTTTCCTGTTACCGAGGTGAAAATCAGCTCCGACGTATCCGGTGAAGTGGTTGAATTGTTTGTAGAGGAAGGAGACTCTGTGGTGGCAGGCCAGCTGCTGGCTCGTATTGACCCCGACGCCTACCAATCGCAGGTGGAACGCGGCCAGGCCGGCGTCCGCTCCGCTCAGGCACAGGCCGCCAACGCACGCAGCCAAATCGAAACGCTGCGGGCTCAAAAGGAGCAAATTGAGGCTCAACTTGCCAATGCCCGTATCATCCATACGCGCAACGAAAAACTGCGCAAGGATGGCGTCATTTCAGAAGCTGATTTCGATAATTCACTCGCCAACCTGCGTGCGCTCGAAGCCAACCTGCGCTCTGCTGACGCCAACATCAGAGCTTCCCAGGAAAGCGTGAAAGCCGCTGAATTTCAAATCCAGAGTGCCGAAGCCGGCCTGAGGGAGTTACAAACCAGCCTAAGACGTACCACCATCTATGCTCCCAAGGGAGGTATCGTTTCTAAACTCAATATCGAAAAAGGAGAACGCGTGGTAGGTACCATACAAATGACCGGTACGGAATTAATGCGTATCGCCGACCTAAGTCAAATGGAGGTACGCGTAGATGTCAGCGAAACCGATATACCCCGCGTTTCCTACAACGACCTCGTGGATATCGAAGTGGATGCCTATATAGGCCGCAAATTCAAAGGCCGCGTAACCCAAATTGCCAACTCCGCCACTTCTGCAGGTGCGGTTGCCTCCCTGACCAGCGACCAGGTCACCAACTTCGAGGTACGCATCCGCATCGAACCGGACTCCTACCAGGATCTTATCATTCCTAAAAAACCATACCCCTTCCGCCCCGGTATGTCGGCCACTGTGGATATCAATACCCAAACCATAAAAGATGTCGTCAGCGTGCCCATACAGTCCGTCACCACCCGCGAAAAGGAAGGCAAAAAGTCAAAATCCACCCAAAAGGAGAATGGCGAAGAAGCTGAAACTGAAATCGACCTCAATGACCTCCTCGAAGTGGTATTCGTCGCAGTGGGTGATTCTACCAAAATGGTCACCGTAACTACCGGCATCCAGGACGATACCTACATCCAAATTCTCAGCGGCCTCCAGGGCGATGAGGAGGTTATCAGCGGCCCTTATACGGCCATTTCTCGCACCCTGAAAGAAGGGATGCTCATCCGCCGTGTCAAGGAAGACGAACTTAATCCGGCCAAAAAGAAAAAATCCGATATTGACTAATCTGCAATAGCCATAATGCCCACCCCTTCCGGCAAAACGTCTGTCAAACCGCCGAAAGTGAAACCCACTTTCAGTCGGCTCGACTGGTTGCTGGAAGGGGTTGGCTGGCTCAGCCTGCCGGCGCTCTGGGTGTATATTTTGTTCCTTTGGAAAAAATTGCCCGCGCAGATCCCCATCCATTTCAACGGTGCCCTGAAACCCGATGCCTTTGGCTCAAAAAATGAATTGTTCGTGCTGGCAGGGGTCGGATCGCTGCTGTTCCTGGGTATTTCCTTCCTGAATCAGTTTCCACATCTGTTCAACTACCCCGTAACCATAACCCCTGAAAATGCAAAAACACAATATACCCGCGCTACCAGATTTCTTCGGGTACTGAAAATGGCCATCCTCTGGCTGTTTGCCGGAATCGCCGGTCTTTCCGGCCTCCACGCCCAAAGTGCATCGCTGTGGGTGACTTCAGGCGACCAATCCCGGCTGCTCCAAAAGATGGGACATTTTGAAACGGAACATACCGATACGGCAGCAGTCGTTAATATCACCCTTCAACCCGACCAGACTTACCAGACCATAGAAGGCTTTGGTGCTGCACTCACCGGATCCTCCGCCTACCTCATCAATCGCGGCATGGATTCCCGGAAAAGGAGCCAACTCCTGGAAGAGCTCTTCTCCCGCGACAAAGGCATCGGCTTGTCCTATTTGCGCCTCACCATGGGCGCATCCGACTTTTCCCTTTCCGACTTCACCTATAGTGACCTGCCGTCAGGAACCACAGATTTTAATCTCACCCATTTTTCCCTGGCACAGGATACTATTGACCTCATTCCCGTGATACACGAAATACAAGCCCTCAGTCCATACATCCAACTCATGGCAAGCCCCTGGAGCCCTCCCGCATGGATGAAAACCAGCGGAAAACTCGCCGGTGGAAAACTTAGACCAGATCACTATGAAGTTTATGCCCGGTATTTTGTGCGCTATATCCGCGAAATGGAAAAACAGGACATTCAAATTACAGCCATCACGCCCCAAAATGAACCCCTCCATTTTAAGGCCACATACCCGTGCATGGAAATGCAGGCTTCAGAACAGGCAGATTTTATCAAACATCACCTTGGCCCGTTATTCAAGGCCCAGGGAATTGATACCCGCATTATCGTGTACGATCACAACTGGAATCGTCCGGATTATCCGCTAAGTCTGCTCAATGACCCTGAAGCTAAGCCATTTATAGCTGGCGCCGCCTTTCACGCTTATGCCGGTAAGGTGGAAGCTATGGGTATCGTCCAAAAAGCTCATCCCGATACCGACTTGTACTTCACCGAGATTTCCGGTGGTGACTGGGCACCCAATTTTTCCGACAACCTGATGTGGTATCTGCGCAACGTCCTGTTCGGCTCCCTCCGACAAGGTGCCCGCGCCGCCCTGTTCTGGAATCTTGCCCTCAACGAACAACATGGCCCAAAGAATGGCGGTTGCCAGGACTGTCGCGGCGTGGTGACCCTCCTCAGCGATGGCTCCATCCAATACAATGAAGAATATTATGCCCTGGCCCATTTTTCCAAATTCGTAAAGCCCGGGGCAATGCGCATAGATTGTACGACTGACGAAACAAAAATAGACTTGGGCATGGTAGCTTTTAAAAACCCAGACGGACAAATCATCGCAGTGGTGGCAAATTTCGAGCCACAGGCACACCTGATTTCCCTTAGGCTTGGCAAGGAAACCTGGCATTTTGAAATCCCGCCACTATCCGTCGCTACATGGACTAACCAAGATTAATGCGCATGGACAGGGCTCTCCTTACTTTTATAAAAAATCCCATTCCGGGAAAAGTAAAAACGCGCCTCGCAGCCACAGTGGGGCCGGAAACGGCCTTGAGAATTTACGACTACCTGCTTGGAAAAACCCGCCAAACAGCACTTTCCACATCGGCTCATCGCATGGTTTTTTACAGCGATTTTATACCTACAGCGGACACCTGGGAAAACCACCTTTTCGAAAAATTCCGGCAGGAAGGCGACGACTTAGGTAAAAGAATGCACCATGCCCTCGATTTGGCCCTTCGACGATTTGAAAAAGCCATCCTGATAGGGGGAGATATCCCGGGGCTTACTCCTGAAATCCTTGAAAATGCTTTCCAACTACTCGATGAAGCACCTGTAGTGTGGGGCCCGGCAGCAGACGGCGGGTATTATCTGGTCGGATTGCGGCAATCCAACCCATCTCTATTCGAACTGGATGCCTGGGGTACGCCGGATGTAATGGATCGAAGTCTTGATAAATGT
>CAYTNI010000188.1:0-6430 GCA_964439115.1 uncultured Saprospiraceae bacterium | reverse complement strand
CCCCAACTTTTTCAGAAAACTGGTTTTCGCAGGGCATTTGGCGCCTGTAATTTTGACCTCGCAATCAAAAGGATTACAGATTCAATTGAAAACTGGTTTTTTCTGTCTATATGTCCTTTTTTTCAAGACTCACTTAGTAAGGTCGGGCAGTGTTCGATACTGCCCGATTTATTTGAGTACCAGAAAGGACAGACGATACCATGAGGAAACATTTTAGTTCATAGGGCAATTCGGAGTGCTCTGTCGCCCACCAGGCGGCAGAGCTTTTTCCCTGGACTGTTTCCTCACTCAATCACTCGGAGATAAGTAGATAGTTGCTATTATTCCGGGCTGGGTGGCAGTAAAAAGTATTGCCGCCCAGTTTTCTTTCACCGGGCTTGCGCTATCGAAAAAAGATATGTAGTCGCTCACTTTTTGTTATCAGCCGATTTCAGCATCCTGAAAACTGACAGGATATTTAAGGGGGGAAACCTTTCTCAACGACCTGCGTCACTTCGATTCAGGTCGTTCCTTTTTATAAGCTATCCGATACTGTTATTCAGACTCAGGGGCGAGTTGTACCACCAGCCCATCCATTTCAGCTGAAATTCGCAACTGACATCCCAATCTGGAGTTTGGCTTAACAAAAAACGCCTGGTCGAGTTGCATTTCTTCATCAACTGCCATTTCGGGTAGCGGATGCTCGCTCCATACATACACGTGGCAAGAAGCGCAAAGTGCCATGCCGCCACAGGTCCCCTTCACCGGTAGGTCATGTGCTTTACACACCTCCATAAGGTTCATATTCATATCTGTGGGTGCCTCGTACTGCCCTTCTACGCCCTCGCGATTTATTATAGTGAGCGTTATTATAGGTGATTCCAAGATGATTGTTTTTTGTTTGTTAATAATTCCCAGCCATTTTACGCATCGTGCTTCCTGATTTCCACCGCAAAGATAAGCAAGGCTTAAGAATCCCGTTCAGGGTTCACCAAGGTAATTATAGAGAGTTTCCTGTTGTCGAAATTCTTATCCGGCAAGCAGGTTCCCGTAAGCCTTAGCCACTGCCTCGACGGTATATGGTCTGATGTCAAAAAAATGACCATCCCGAAATTCAGCAAATGAGGCCAGCATTATGTGGGCAGCCGACTCAAGGGGAGCACCATCCGCCAGGAAAAGGTGCAACAATCCGGTGTAATCCCCGGCAATTTCCCGAAAACTGTCCTGCTCCGACCCCGCAATGTTCAGAATGGGTTTTCCACTACTGAGGTATTCTACACTCTTACTCGACAAATGATAACTCGTAAGATTGCCTATGTGTAGAAGCCAGTCCATGGAGCGCATGGCTAAACTTGCATCCGCTCTTGAACACATACCATGAAACACCAGATTAGGCGTCAATTCTGGAAACTTCCTGAAAACCTGATGGAACTCGGGTTCTATATATCCATAAAAATGGACTCTAATTTTGTTTTTCCACTCCGGATTTTCTGCCAAAGCATAATCCAGCAATTGCAGAAACCGCATCGGACTGCGGATGTACCGGTAAAAAGAACCAAAGTAGCCTATGTGAATTTTACCTGGTTCAAGCTGAAGATGGCCTTGGACATCCGGCGGCGGCAAGGCCGAAATAGGAGGGATGATTTGCATTTTTTCGATGGCTTCAGGGAAAAGGGCAGCATATCGTTCTTTTGCATTGCGATTGGTAAGCACCACCGCATCCGCCAGATTAAATGCCTGCCGCTCCGCAATTTCATTCCTTTGGCTATACCTCAGATAGTTGTTGCTCGGAAACTCCCTGGCATAACAAAAAGGGTCTTCAATATCCATTAGCCATGTCAAATCTGGATATCGGCGCTTGCAAGCCCTTGCTGTCCAATGGGCAGAAAAGGGGGTGCCCACACTGATTAAGGCATCAAACGGCCTATCTGTAAGCAATTCCAAAGATTTCCTGCGAGCTGCTGATATCCAAAGACAACTTCCGTCAGGCCAATACCATTTGCGCCAGGTGTAATCCATCAGCCTTTCCAGGAGCCGTCGCAGACCAGATGGTGCTTGATAGGGTGTGCCGGCCTCATGACGACGATGGCGCACCGGAAAAAAGTGATAGGCCCATTCCATCAGTGAGCTGTATCCGCTACGATGCACCATCACACCGTCGAGCAACTCCTTCGTTTCACTGCTGGGATGCGATGCACAAACCACATGAACTTCATGACCTTGTGCTGTCCACTCACGCGCAACAGCTGACCAGCGAAAAACATTGGGGTTCATCACCGGATGATACTGAGCCATGAGAATAAGGATGCGCATGGTAAAAGAGCATGGTGTTAAAACACTCAGGAAATCGAGCTACCGGGTACTACTTTGCGGGCGTATTCAAGACATTTTTCCCAATCCTGAGCACAGCGCAACTGTACCGTCCTGAGTTCCTCCGGTGAAATCAGAGGTGCCTGATCCACCAGGCCTGCAGGTACGAGTCGTGCTCCGTAAAGAATAGTATATCGAAAAAACTGATGCAAAAGCCGGCGAAGATAGCGCAACACCGGATTTGCTATCGGAGGGGGATAAGGCTGGAAAAAGTACTTGCCAACTTTGCGGATTACCTTGAGCTGATGGTCATTATAGGAAACGTGCTTGGGCTGTAAATTGACCGAACTCAAATCATATTCGGCTCCCATGAACGCACACAGTTGGTCAAACACAGTCAGTGGGTCCCGCTTGAAGTCTTCATAAAACAACACCAGAGGGTGTGACTGAAAATAGTGCTCAATGATTTGGATTTTGGAAAAGAAATCCAGGTCTTCCTGTTTCCACAGGCCATTATCGCTGTTCATGTCCAGGAATTCGGAAAAACTGCCGCCAAAGCCGTTTTTGACAAACCGGCGGTATTGGGAAGCAATCCAACTGTCGTGTCGTCGCAAAAAGACGATAACCTTTGCCGTCGGGAAAATATTGGAAAAAAAGCGGCACTCTTCCTCGAGCTGCTGGTCAAATTCTCTGGAGACCAGGAACTTGTGCTCGTCTGATGCCTGAATCAGCGCCGGACTATTCCTGTAGCGAGAAGTGTGGATGTAATGGATGCCCTTGAGCTTGGTGAAGAAGCGATTCTGTAAATAGGTAGAGCCGGTTTTGCCGAGCCCCACATGGAAATAGATGATTTTTTCCTGTGGCATGCCGAAGCGTAAAATTTGCTGCAAAGGTAGGGCAATCCGAGCTATCTTTGTGTGTTCAAAATTTTCCGGAATGTCTGTCTCTCCTGTTTTACCCAAGGCGCTGATGCCCTATCAGGACAAATTTTTATCCACTCAAAAGCCTTTGGTTCGAATAATTCCCGACCCGGAACTCGTGCCGCTACCCTGGCAGAGCAAAATCGGGGGCAATCCCTACCTTCCTACAGGGTCGTCTTTCCCGGTAAATCCCGAGGGGGATCATCTGTGTTTTTTGGCTCAGCTCAATTTTGCGGAAATGCCCGTACTCGAGGGTTTCCCGCGCAAAGGGATATTGCAGTTTTATATTTTTGACGACGGCCTTTACGGATTGAATGAGGAAAACCCTGAAAAACAGGACAACTTCAGGGTGCTGTTTTTTGAAAATCCGGTTCAGGATGAGGCGCAGCTCATCACAGATTTCAGTTTTTTGCGTACTTACGGCGAGTTGCCCATTTCCGGAGTGCGCAGCTACGGCCTTCGCTTTGAGCATGACCAAAAGCTGATGCCGGAATCAGATTTTCGGTTTGACCGATATTTTGGGGAAGACTTTTTTGAGCGGTTTGGCGCAGAGGAGTGGAATGTAGCAGAAGCTTACCATGTACCTTCCGACCCTGCGGGGCACCATGTTGGGGGATATGCCGAATTCACCCAGGAAGACCCCCGATTGGTGGAAGACCCAATGGAACTGCTTTTTCAAATGGACTCTGACCGAAAGATTAACTGCCATTGGGGTGAATTGGGAGTAGCTCATTTTTTTATTCGTCAGGCAGACCTGGAACGCAAAGATTTTTCCAGAGTACACTATCACTGGGACTGCTATTGATGCCTTAAATTATTGAACGCCAACCTTCCTGCAGCAAAAAATCCCCTACCCCATTCTCCTAAAGTCTATTCGGCGGCACGAAGTCGCCTGGCTAATCGCACCAGCAAAATTAAAGCGGGCACCTCTACCAGGGGGCCAATGACTCCGGTGAAGGCCTGGCCGCTGCTGAGACCGAAAACCGATACAGCCACAGCAATGGCCAATTCAAAGTTGTTGCCGGCAGCAGTAAATGCCACAGCCGCTTTTTGATCGTATGGTGCTCCAAACCAATGCGTAACAAAATAACCCACCAAAAACATCACGCCAAAATAAATCAAAAGTGGAATAGCAATGCGCACTACATCCATGGGCAGCGCAATGATGTGCTCGCCTTTCAAAGAAAACATAATAACAATTGTGAAAAGAAGTGCAATCAACGTGAGGGGTGAAATTCGGGGTACCACCTGCTCCAAAAACCATGCTTCCCCCCTAAACCGGATGCTCAATTGCCTTATCACGATACCCAGGAGAAAAGGAATCCCCAGATAAATCGCTACGCTCTCGGCAATAGTGGCTATGGATATATCAATGGCAACACCTTCCAATCCCAGCCACTTTGGAACAACGGTCATGAAGAGCCATGCATAAAAAGAATAGGCAAAAACCTGAAAAATGCTGTTGAGCGCCACCAAGCCGGCACCGTATTCCTTACTTCCATCGGCGAGATCATTCCATACCAAAACCATGGCGATACAGCGGGCGAGGCCAATGAGGATTAACCCCGACATATACTCAGGACGATCGCGTAAAAAGATAACCGCAAGGGCGAACATCAGTATCGGCCCGATAATCCAGTTTAACAGCAGTGAGATACTCAACACCCGGGTATTGCTGAACACTTTCGGCAACAGGCTGTAATTCACTTTTGCCAGAGGTGGGAACATCATCACAATCAGTCCAATCGCGATAGGAATATTGGTCGCCCCAACCGACAAAGCCTGAAGATTTTCAGGAATGGAGGGAAAGAAGTATCCCAGAGCTACTCCAACAGCCATGGAAGCAAAAATCCACCAGGTGAGGTTGCGATCGAGAAAATTGAGTTTTTTAGCAGACATACATATATGGTGTAGTTGACAGATTATCAGGTTTAAGGGGCAACGAACATTATGGTACGGCTCAACCTTCCGAAAGAACCAAGCGCTTTACCCCTTCAAAAACAAAGAATAGCTCAGTGGCAATTTGCGTAGAGCGCTCCAGATATTTCGCGGCTTCCTCCGGAGTGTCATCAAATGCCTTGGGGTCCTCGTAAAGCAGGGCAATTCTGTTGTTTGCTCCCGGAATAAACGGGCAGTTTTCCTCAGCATGCCCACAGGTCATCACGGCGGCGAAGTGGTTTGAGGGGTTGATGCCGTCATCGAAAAGTTTTGAAAATGCGAATAGATGTTGCCCCTCCGCCCCATAAGTCACCTGATAAACCGGGTTTTGATGGCCTGAACTCCTGATTTCAAACCCCTGACTTTGTAGTGTGCGCACAGCCCGCGGATTAAATTCAGTGACCTCTACGCCGCCGGAGAAACACTGAACCTGAAGATCAAAGTAAAAAGCTGCAGTTTGAGCCCATATTTGGGAGAATTGGCTTCTTCGCGAATTATGGGTACATATAAAATGGAGTTGAGCTTCCCCGCGATGGGCTATTTCAACATACACATACCGGGTGAGATCCTGCAGAATCGCTTTGCGCGATTCGAGAATGCTTTCAGGTTGAAGCGTCTCAACAAAAAATTGGAGCGAGGGAAGAAGCGTTTTCATAGCAAAGCTTTGGTTAGCAACAGCAGGAATTTGGCGAGCAGGATAAAGAAGTCGGGCTTAAATCAATCCCACATTTTTCCCTGGCCAAACAATCGGTGTACAGCGCCTTTAACAAAAAGGAGTCCCTGTCAAATTCTATCTCATAGCGCTCCATGGAACGGCCCTGCAATTCTACCTCAACCTCTTCCTGAGCATGCAATAGCAATTCCTTTTCCGCTCGTTGAACGATATCCAATAGTTTCAGACCGGATAATCGGTGTTCGAAGTCATTGGCCACATACAATTGCAAACAGATAGAGGTATTTTTGCGAAGAACGCCTCCGCAATCCATCAGGTGTTTTTCGACTTTGGCAATTTCAGAAAGATGGAAATGGGCGGGCACCATTTCACCAGCAGGAAATTTGAAACGGACCCATTGCACGGATGGCAACGCGAGTTTTAATTCAGATAAATTCATCGTCCTTATGGTTTCGATTTTAATGCATTAACAACATGAATTATGCTGCGATACCTGGTACTTAACAAAAAATTGAGCAAAAACAGATTTCACCAGTTCCCATTTTTCGTCATGAATACAATAGCTTATGCTGTTGCCTTCAATGATGCCCCGAATAAGTCCCACTAGCCT
>CAYTNI010000187.1:0-6453 GCA_964439115.1 uncultured Saprospiraceae bacterium | reverse complement strand
CCAATGAATGCGCGGCTTGTCATATTGGAGGGAATTACACCAATACGCCCAATACGTGTGCGGGCTGTCATACGGAAGATTTCAACCAGACAGCGAATCCGAACCACTCTGCTCTTGGCTTCAGCACCGATTGTGCGAGTTGCCATACCACGGCACCAGGCTGGGCGCCGGCCACCTTTGACAATCACAATGATTATTATGCGCTCAACGGGGCGCACGCGGCGATAGCGAATGACTGTGCGGCCTGTCACAACGGCGACTACAACAATACGCCCAATACCTGTGTGGGTTGTCACCTGGCGGATTTCAACCAGACGACAGCCCCGGATCACGAGGCGGCGCAATTCCCGACGGATTGTGCGAGTTGCCACACGGAGAGTGCGTGGGTTCCGGCCACATTCGACCATGATTACTACTATCCACTTGACGGAGGGCATGCCCTGGTGGCCAATGAATGTTTGCTTTGCCATGTGGGCGGCAATTATTCCAATACACCAAACACCTGTGCGGGTTGTCATGCTTCGGACTATAACCAGGCGAGCAACCCCAACCATGTGGCGCTTGGACTTTCCACCGATTGTGCAAGTTGTCATACGACCGCTCCTGATTGGGCGCCGGCGACTTTTGCCATTCACAATAGTTTTTATCCGCTCAATGGGGCGCATGCGGCGATTGCTAACGACTGTGCTGCTTGTCACAACGGTGACTACAACAATACACCCAACACCTGCTTTGGTTGTCATGCGCAGGATTACAGTAATGCTACTAATCCGAACCACGCAGCAGCGCAGTTCTCTACGGATTGTACAAGTTGTCATTCAGAAAATGCATGGGTTCCTTCTACATTTGACCATGATAATTTTTATCCACTTATCGGGGCGCATGCTGCGATTGCCAATAATTGTGTAGCGTGTCATGTGGGAGGTAATTACAACAATACACCAAACACCTGTTATGGGTGTCATGCTCAGGATTACAATAGTGCCAATGATCCTAACCACCAAAGTGCGGGATTCCCCACCACCTGCGAATCTTGTCATAGTCAGAATGCCTGGACGCCATCCACATTTGACCACGACGATATGTATTTCCCGATTTACAGTGGTACGCACAACGGAGAATGGGATAATTGCAATGATTGCCACATTACTCCCGGAAATTTTGCTGTATTCAGTTGCATTGATTGCCATGAACACGACAATCCCAATGAACTGGCAGACGACCATGAAGATGTGAATGGGTATGTCTATCAAAGCAGTGCTTGTTATGCCTGCCATCCTACAGGAGATGATTAGCAATAAGATGAAAAGAATATTTATCACTTCGGTTATGTTGGGCATGGTATTTTGGATACATGCCCAGGAAGGATTCTCCTGGATTCAAGGTACTGTAACTTTTGTTTCCTCTCGCAATGTGTATGTCAGGTTTGTAACAACGGAGCAAATTTCGATAGGGGATACACTTTTTATCCAGCAGGGGGAAAGCTATGAGGCGGCTTTGGTGATGGAGAATAAATCTTCTACCTCAGCAGTATGTACGCCTGTTATTCAGCAGAGCTTTGTAGTTGGCTCCTCCTTGTATGCCAGGGTGAAACTCGTTCAATCTAAGCCGGAAGCGGATAAACCTACGCCTGCGGATACAACGCCTCAGGTTGCGGTACCCGTTGCGCCCATTTTGACGCCTGAGGAAGATTCTGTCAGCCAGGGTTTGGCACTTAGGGAGCGGATCAGTACCCGGCTTTCTGTGGCCAGTTACAGCAATTTTTCAGAGTTTCGAAACTTGCATCGGATGCGTTACGGACTGAACTTTACGGGGCAGCATCTGGGAGGGTCGAAGTTTTCCATAGAAAGTTACATTATTTATCGGCAAACCCTCGGAGCGCCTGATGATTCACAAAATACTCTGGCTGAAGCGCTCAAGGTATATGGACTTTCTCTGCGATACGACTTGAACAGAACAACCTCGTTGGTTGCCGGGAGGCGTATAAACCCGCGGATGAGCAGCATCGGAGCCATGGATGGCCTCCAGGTGGAAAAAACCTTAGGACGTGTATCTCTTGGTGGAGTTATTGGTTCCCGACCAAATTTTACCAATTACACTTTTGATTTCAACCTCTTACAGACAGGAGCTTTTGTGGGCTGGAACTCAAAGCCGGGTGGAAGGTTTCATCAGACTACCATTGGCTTTTTGGAACAGATGAATGATTTGCATACTGACCGTCGCTTCGTATATCTACAGCATAGCAGCCAGCCGATAAAGAATTTGAATATTTTCGGTTCTATGGAGGCTGATCTGTTTGAGCAAATTCAGGAAGTCAGGAGCAATACGCTAAAGATAACCAATTTGTTTGTTTCCGCACGACTAAGGGTTTCAAAAAAACTTCAGTTAAACGGCTCATTTGACAGTCGGCGAAATATCATCTACTACGAGTCTTACAAGAACTATCTTGACCAACTTATTGAGGATGAAACCCGGCAGGGGTTGCGGGTTGGATTTAGTTACAACCCTTGGCGTTTTGTTTCTATGGGTGCTAATTCAAGCTGGCGTTTTCAAAAATCCGGTGCTAATTCGACCAACAACTACAACGGGTATATCAACCTGGCTAAATTAGGCTCCTTGAAAATTCGCACCTCCATCACTGCGAATATTCTGGAGACCGGATATTTGAAGAGTCAAATTTACGGAGCGAGATTCTCTCACCAGATTGTGCGCAATAAGCTGGACGCGGAGGCCTACTATCGCCGGATTCAATACCAGTTCATCACCTCCAGTAAAGCTACTGACCAAAATGTATTAGGTGCCAGCCTTTCTATCACAGCCATGAAATCCCTCAATCTTTTTCTATTCTACGAGGGAATCCTTGGATCGCCGGAGCAGACCCTCCACCGCATCAACACGCGGCTACAGTATCGCTTTTAAGTGGGTGAAAATTGGATAATCAGGAATAAACTTCTTTCTGACTGGCCTTCCAGGTATTCATCAGCAAAGAGACCACCGTCATTTGCCCCACCCCTCCCGGAACAGGCGTGATGTAGGAAGATTTTGGCGCTACAGAGGCGTAGTCCACATCGCCGGTGAGGCGGAAACCGCTTTTGGCGCTTTGGTCTTCCACGCGGTTCATACCCACGTCAATAACCACCACGCCTTCCCTGACCATATCTCCTTTAATAAAGTCGGGGCTGCCGATGGCGGCTACCAGGATATCAGCTCTTCGGGTATGCGATGCAAGATCACGGGTGCGGCTGTGGCAGATAGTCACAGTGGCATCCCCGGGATAGGCCTTTCTGGAAAGCAGAATACTCATAGGGGTTCCTACGATATTGCTTCGGCCAACCACTACCACTTCCTTGCCGGCAGTAGGAATCTCATATCGGCGGAGCATTTCGAGTATGCCGAATGGAGTTGCGGGCAGGTAGCAGGGAAGCCCTTGGGCCATTCGACCGAAATTGACGGGATGAAAACCGTCCACATCCTTTTTGGGGTCAATGGCGAGGGTTACCTCTTCCTCGTTGAGGTGACGAGGTAGTGGCAATTGAACGATAAATCCATCCACCGCATCATTTTGGTTGAGGTCTGCCACAATGGCCATTAGCTCAGCCTGGGTAATCTCGGCTGGCCGGCGAATCAGGGTGGAGTGAAAACCGACCTCTTCGCATGACTTTACTTTGTTGCGCACATATACCTGACTTGCAGGGTCTTCGCCAATCAGCACGGCGGCGAGGTGCGGGATTTTTCCACCGGCAGCTTTAGCGATTTCTACTTTTTCCCGAAGTTCCGACTTAATGGTTTGGGCTAATAATTTTCCGTCGATAATCGTCATGGCTAAGGCTTTGGGCAGCGCCAAAATGGCTTGCAGATTGAATAGAACAGAATGCAAAAATAAGGCTTCCCGAGTAAAGTCCGTAACATTGTCGCCGGTTTGCAAAAATTATCTGATGGCGTCTTTAGTTTAGGAATAATCTTTTAATTTGCAATCCGAATTCAAAAAGCATAAGGGTAAAACCGGCATTTTGAAGTATTTTTTTATCATAAACCAATTTTTTCCTGCAATTGTCGTTACTGGATATTGTCAGGATTGGTTTTTTCCATATCTTTGCATGCCCAACTTATTTTTTAACTTCCTGATAAGAAATTCCGAACATCGCGATACGATTTTTCTGTCGCGAAATGCCCGCCTAAGTATTTATCAGGCAACTAGTTACAATCTCGACTTACACATTCATCAAAAATGCGGTCCATGAAGTACATGTATCCGTCGAAGTGGTATATTGCTTTCTTACTCTCTTTTTGCGTAACAGCGGGTCAGGCGCAGACCTTTGTCATGAGCAATACGCCCATCAATTCCTGTAGCGGTTTTTTTTATGATCCGGGAGGTCCGAATAATAATTACGCTGCTGATCAGAACATCACCACCACAATTTGCCCGCAAGGCACTAGTGGCACGCACGTCCAGTTGATTTTCTCGGCCCCACAGCTCGGCCAGGGGGAGCAACTTTGTTTTTACGACGGCCCCACAGCTGCCGCCCCCTTGCTCTCCTGCGCCAGTGATTTCGAAGCAGGAGAGGCATTTGTTATTCAGGCTACTGCAGTGAATCCATCAGGATGTCTCACGCTAACCTTTACTAGTGATGGGCAGGAGGAAGGTGCAGGGTGGAGTGCAGATATTAACTGTATTGCCTCCTGTCAACTCATCTTAGCAAATCTCGTCAGCTCTACCCCCGCAGTTGTCCCTGCCGATACCGGATGGATTGACGTATGTCCCGGGCAGCGAGTGTTCTTCAGCGGTGCCGGCAGCTACCCCCAAAATGGCGCAGTGTATAATCACTCCGACCTGACCTCCAGTTTTAAGTGGACCTTCGGCGACGGAGGTAATGCTGTCGGTCCTGATGTGTCCTACGTTTTCGAAGAATCCGGTGGGTATATCGTCCAACTAACCATTACCGATCAATTCGGCTGTAAAAACACCAACTTCCTCACCCAGCGCGTAAGGGTTTCTACTCCTCCAACTTTTAATATTGGCGGCGGATTTGACGACCCCATCTGCGTGGGAGATACCTTGCATCTCAATGCCATCGTTGACTCTATCAACTCCGATTATGTTTTTTCTGTAAGACCCAACCCAGGCACTTTTCAATCCGGTGGCATACGGTCTGACTCCTTGCCGCTGCCGGACGGCACAGGCGTCGCTTTCTCTACCTCCATCGCCTTTACAGATTTCTCACCGGGGCAGTCTCTTAACAATATCAATGATTTGCAGAGTATTTGTGTCAATATGGAACACTCATGGCTGCACGATTTGGAAGTTCAGATAACCTGTCCCTCCGGACAAAGCGCCATCCTACATAATTTCATTAGCCCACCTACCACAGGAGGTGCCGGAGCTACTTTCTTAGGCATTCCCAATGACCCGGATCCGCCCGGAAACCCCAACGCTATTGTCACCAATTGGGGGGTTATTGTACCCGGCGAGGGATGGGATTATTGCTGGACGCCCAATGCCACCAACGGTACCTGGCGGCAATATGCTACTGCAAATAACCCGGGAACCCTTCCCGAAGGTAATTACAATTCCTTCCAACCGCTTACCAACCTGCTCGGTTGCCCTCTGAATGGGGAGTGGACACTCACCGTTACTGACCGATGGGGCGCAGACAATGGCTTCATCTTCAACTGGAGTATTACTTTTGATAACGATTTGTATCCACGACTTGAATCCTTTACACCCCAGATAGTCAACTACGCCTGGCAAGATAACCCCACCATTATCTACAACAGTCCGGACTCTATCGTTGCGGTGCCCTCCAGCGCTGGAACAGCAAGCTATACCTTTGTAATTACCGATAACTTTGGTTGTAGCTATGATACCTCCCTCAATGTGGTGGTGCTGCCGTTTACCCACCCTGATTGTTACCAGTGTGTACAAAATATCGCACCACTCATCGATACACTGCTTTGCGCCGGCCAAAGCGTGCAGCTTGATGCACGGCCTAATCCGCCTTTAAATAATAATGTACCATTCGAAGCTTATCCCTATGCACCTTTCGGCTTCTCTAATCACCCTCCTTCCAACCCGTTCAACTCTATCATTAATGTCAATAGCATTCGACCTCTCGTATTGACCAATCCTTCCCAACAAATTGTTTCCGTGTGTATTAATGTGCAGACAGACTGGTGCTCAGACTTGCGCATTTTCCTCCGGGCACCCAACGGCGCTTTACTGGAACTGACCACCAACAACGGCGGAAGCGGCGATAATTACACCAATACCTGCTTTTCTCCAACTGCTACCACCTTTATTCAGTCAGGTACTGCTCCTTTCACCGGGGTGTTCCGACCCGAGGGTATGTGGTCAGCGCTCAACGGCGCACCCATTAACGGCAATTGGACACTGGTAGCTACCGACGGTTTTGGCATAAACGATATCGGCCGGTTCATTTCCTGGTCTATCACGTT
>CAYTNI010000186.1:0-6507 GCA_964439115.1 uncultured Saprospiraceae bacterium | reverse complement strand
TCATGCGTATGGATTTGGATCAGATGTCTTATGATTTGCGTTACCAGGCGGCCAATGAAACCTCCCAGCAGCGGAAATCTGAGGCATTAAAGCGTCTTCGCGTCGTGGAGGCTTTCCGCGAGGGCCAACAGCATATGGAGAACCGTCCTGAGTGGATGGTCATTCAATATCTGCCCGTAGTTCCACCGGAACTTCGCCCGCTCGTGCCGCTTGATGGTGGTCGTTTTGCCAGTTCCGATCTCAATGACCTGTATCGCCGCGTAATTATACGCAATAACCGCCTTAAGCGCCTGCTCGAAATTAAGGCGCCGGAGGTGATCCTGCGCAATGAAAAGCGCATGTTGCAGGAAGCAGTGGATTCATTATTCGACAACTCCCGCAAATCAAATGCTGTAAAGGCTGAAGGTGGCCGGGCCCTCAAGTCGCTCAGTGATATCCTCAAGGGCAAGCAGGGGCGCTTCCGCCAGAATTTGCTCGGTAAGCGGGTGGATTACTCCGGCCGTTCAGTGATTGTGGTGGGCCCGACGCTCAAGCTACATGAATGCGGTATTCCCAAAGGGATGGCTGCAGAGCTGTTCAAGCCGTTTATCATCCGCAAACTGATTGAGCGCGGTATCGTGAAGACGGTTAAATCCGCCAAAAAATTAGTAGATCGCAAGGATTCTGTTATTTGGGAAATCCTTGAAAATATCCTCAAAGGGCACCCGGTGTTGCTCAACCGGGCACCAACGCTGCACCGACTTTCTATTCAGGCTTTCCAGCCCAAACTCATAGAGGGCAAGGCTATTCAGTTGCACCCACTCGTTTGCGGCGCCTTCAATGCCGACTTCGACGGTGACCAGATGGCTGTACACGTTCCTTTGAGTCAGGCCGCCATCCTGGAAGCTCAGGTGCTGATGTTGTCGTCTCACAACATGCTTAACCCGCAGGACGGCTCTCCGGTCACCCTGCCTTCTCAAGACATGGTATTGGGGCTCTACTACATCACCAAGGAGCGAAAGGGAACACCTGAAGTACCCGTAAAAGGGGAGGGTAGGAAGTTCTATTCAGCTGAGGAGGTACTCATTGCCTTTAATGAAGGCCAGTTGGATTTACATGCGCCTATTAAGGTCAGGGCGGTAGCCGAAGATGAAAATGGCGTGGTCGCGCGCCGTCTGGTGGATACTACCACAGGCCGGGTCATCTTTAATCAGGCCATCTCTGATGATGTGCCTTACATCAATCAATTACTGACTAAAAAGAACCTTAAAAAGGTTATCGGCGACGTACTCCGGCGAACCAATTTCAAGGTGACGGCAGAATTTCTTGACAATATCAAGGATCTGGGCTTCACCTGGGCGTTCAAAGGGGGACTATCCTTTAACCTTGGAGACCTCATCACCCCAACCATTAAGGAAAAAACCCTCAATGAGGCTCAATCCGAGGTGGATGAGGTATGGGATAACTACAATATGGGTCTGATTACCAACAACGAACGTTACAATCAGATCATTGACAAGTGGACCTATGCGGATAACCGTATCACGGATTCACTCATGCGTGAATTGTCGCAGCACAAGCAGGGCTTCAACTCTGTTTTCATGATGCTCGACTCCGGCGCCCGTGGTTCCAAACAGCAAATCAAACAGCTCTGTGGATTGCGCGGTCTTATGGCCAAGCCTCGGAAAAGTGGTGATACCGGTGGGGCTATCATTGAAAACCCCATTCTCTCCAACTTTGGTGATGGTCTTTCCGTATTGGAATACTTCATCTCTACCCACGGTGCCCGAAAGGGTCTTGCCGATACGGCACTCAAAACTGCCGATGCCGGTTATCTCACCCGCCGATTGGTGGATGTTGCTCAGGACGTGGTTATCCACGAAAATGACTGCAACACCCTCCGCGGAATTGAGACATCTGCATTGAAGGACAATGAGAAAGTTATCGAACCGCTTTCATCTCGTATTGAAGGCCGTTTCACTCTACATGATATCTACCATCCTGAAAAGGATGAATTGATTCTCAAAGCAGGCGAGTTTATTGACAGCAAAGCCTCCGAGTACATTGAAAAAGTTGGTGTGGAATCCGTAACCATTCGCTCTGTACTCACTTGTGAAACAAAGCGCGGGGTTTGCGCCAAGTGCTACGGCCGCAACCTTGCCACTGGCCGCATCGCGGAAAATGGCGATGCAGTGGGTATTATCGCAGCACAGTCAATCGGCGAGCCGGGAACACAGCTTACACTTCGTACCTTCCACGTAGGTGGTATCGCATCTGTGTCGAAAACCGAATCTGAAATTTCGGCCAAATTCAATGGTCGCATCGAATTCGACGGCATGCGTATCACTGAATATATAGACGACGACGGCGGAGTTATGGATATAGCACTTTCCCGTACCGGTGAAATCCGTATCGTGGATCCTGCGAGTGGAAAGCAGTTTGTATCTCACTACATCCCTTATGGCGCGGCAGTTCACGTTAAGGAAGGTCAGGAAGTGGTACGCGGTCAGGTCATTTGCGAATGGGATCCGTTCAATGCTATGATCGTATCCGAGTATGCCGGTATCGCCAAGTTCAAAGATGTTGAAGAAGGTGTGACTTACCGCGTGGAACGCGATGATCAAACCGGATTCGCGGAGAAGGTGGTCATTGAATCCAAGAACCGTCGCAAGGTGCCCGTGATTCAGATTGTCAGTCCCGATGGTGAAGAGTTGAAGACTTATACCCTTCCGGTGGGAGCTTACATTGCAATTGAGGATGAGGCAGATGTTCGTGCCGGTACCAAAATTGTGAAGATCCCACGTAAATTGGGTAAAATCCAGGATATCACCGGTGGTCTGCCGAGAGTTACCGAGCTTTTTGAAGCCCGCAACCCGTCTAATCCGGCAATAGTTTCTGAGATTGACGGTGTGGTTAGCTTCGGTAAAATCAAGCGTGGCAACCGCGAAATTGCAGTAGTCGCAAAAGATGGCCAGCAGCGCAAGTATCTCATCGGCCTTTCCAAGCACGTACTGGTTCAGGAGGGAGACTTTGTGCGCGCAGGCACACCGCTTTCAGACGGCACCACCGCGCCTCGTGATATTCTCTCCATCAAGGGCCCGTTTGCCGTACAGTCTTATCTGGTGAACGGTGTACAGGAAGTATATCGCTCTCAGGGTATTACCATCAACAACAAGCATATTGAGGTTATCGTCAGACAAATGATGCGCCGCGTACAGATTGAAGAAGCCGGGGATACCCACTTCCTCGAAGGGGAAGCAGTGGAGAAGTACGACTTTTTGGAAACGAATGACTGGATTTTCGACAAGAAGTTCATCATTGATGCCGGCGACTCTAACCGTTTGAAGGCGGGTCAACTGGTTACCCTTCGTCAGGTGCGCGAGGAGAACTCTTTCCTCAAGCGCAACGACAAGAAACTGGTGACCTTCCGCGATGCGGTGGCGGCTACATCCAGCCCCATGCTGCAGGGTATTACACGCTCTTCATTGGGAACTGATAGCTGGATTTCAGCGGCATCTTTCCAGGAGACAACCAAGGTTCTGAGTACGGCAGCCATCGGCGCCAAGCGCGACGACCTCAACGGCCTGAAGGAAAATGTCATTGTCGGCAAGCGTATCCCGGCAGGTACGGGCTCCCGCTTCCTCGACAATATATTAGTGACGCACAAGGATTTTGCCCACGAACTCGAGCTGGATTCTGCCCGCCTCGAGGAAGTGGAAGAAGATATTTGATTTTTCGATCGGCTTTACCCGTTCCAATTATCTGAAAAACGGCTCTTCTCGTCCTTTGGCGGGAGGAGCCGTTCTCATTTGCAGCCGTTTACCTCATTTTGGGTCAAATTTCCCCAATTGCGGTTTGTTGCAATAAACCATAGTCTGTACTTTTGTAGCATGCGCAGATTGTTCGGGATAATAATGCAATTTTTCATGCTCCGGCGATGTCAAATCATGGCCAAACCCCTGAAATGAACTACCAGACCAATCCACAGCTCGAGCTGGCCCTGGAGTATGTGTCCAATACCCAGAAGAATATTTTTCTTACCGGTAAAGCTGGCACCGGCAAAACCACCTTTTTACAAACCCTCAAAAATGGGTCGCTAAAACGCATGGCCGTGGTGGCACCTACAGGTGTTGCCGCCATCAACGCCGGCGGTATGACCATACATTCCTTTTTTCAACTTCCCTTTGGACTTTTCCTGCCGGAACATCAGCGCGACCCATCCCGTCAAAGGCGCTTCACCAGGGAAAAAATCCATATGCTCCAAAGCCTGGATCTGCTCGTCATTGATGAAATCAGTATGGTTCGCGCAGATATGCTGGATGCCATTGACGATGTGCTCCGCCGATTCCGCAACCGGGGTTTACCGTTCGGTGGGGTTCAGTTGCTCATGATTGGAGACCTTCACCAACTGCCGCCGGTAGTTAGGGATGAAGATTGGGAATTATTGTCTGCCCATTACGAAACCCCATATTTTTTTAGCAGCCACGCCCTTCAAAAAACAGAACCGGTATCTATTGAGCTCAGGCATATCTACCGGCAAAGTGACGGGGAGTTTATCCATCTGCTCAATCAGGTGCGCGAAAACCGAATAAATGCCGCCGTGCTGGAAAAACTCAACAGCCGATATATTGAAGATTTTGACCCCCATGAAAACCAACCTTATATTACCCTGACTTCACACAACGCGAGCGCACAAGCTATCAATGCACAGAAGCTTCAATCGGTAAAGGGCGAGCTCTACATGTTCAGGTCGGAGGTCAGCGGGGATTTTCCGGAGCATTCCTGGCCTGCAGAGGAGGTTCTGGAGTTGAAAATTGGAGCCCAGGTCATGTTTCTGCGCAACGATGCTAGTAGGGAAAAACGCTACTATAACGGAAAAATCGGGCGGGTAGTACAAATCAAAACCGAAGAAATTATCGTGCGCTGCCCGGAAGATCCGGAGGATATCACCGTGACGCCGGCGGTATGGAAGAATCTCCGGTATGTACTAGACAATCAGACGCGGGAGATTAAGGAGGAGGAGATAGGATCCTTTACCCAGTATCCTTTGCGATTAGCCTGGGCCATCACCATACATAAAAGCCAGGGACTTACCTTTGATCGGGCCATTATTGATGCCCAGCTTGCCTTTGCTCATGGCCAGGTGTATGTGGCGCTGAGCCGGTGCAAAAGTTTTGAAGGCATTGTACTTCGGAGCCCCATTCAGTTTCATAGCGTGCGTACGGATGAGGCGGTGCGGCAGTTCAGCGCGGAAGCTTCCCGCAGTGAGCCTGATGCTGCGCATCTTCACGAGAGCAAGCGCGCCTATCAGGAGGCTACCCTGCTGGAATTGTTTGACTTCAAGCGCACCAAACGACTTTTTGAAGAACTGCACCGAACGATACTGTCTCACGAGGCTTCTCTGCAGGGGAAGCCCGAGGTGGTATTTAAGCCTTTGCTGGAGCAGGCAGAAGTCGAGCTCTTCTCCGTGGCCCCCAAGTTTCAGGCTCAGATGAGGAGTTACTTCCCCGATGAAGCGCTACCGGAGGCCAACGCCAACCTCCAGGAGCGGGTCCGCAAGGCGTGTGCCTGGTTTTTGGATAAAATCGGCGGGATAGGCTCCGGGATGGAGCATGTGCCGATAATCACCGACAATCAAATGGTGAAAAAGGCTGCCCAAACTGACCTCGAAGCGGTTCAAAAGGAACTGTTCGTTAAAAAGGCATGCCTAAAGGCCTGTGCGGAAGGCTTTAGTACCAGTGTATTCAGCAGAGCCCGGGCAGATGCGGAAATAGACTTCAAGCCCGCATCCATGCTGGCGAAAGCGTTTGGCGATGCCTCAAAGCGCACTGTGCACCCTGAGTTGTACGTGCGTTTGCGCGATTGGCGGGATGAGACTGCGGAAATCCACGACCTTTTAGTATATGAGGTGTTGTCCACCAAATCTTTGCTGGAGATTGTAGAGATGCTTCCCGGCAATGTGACGGCACTCAAGCGGGTGAAGGGTATCGGCGAGGGCAAGGCAAAGCGGTTCGGCCCGGCTATTTTGGCCATTGTGAACACCTATTGCGTGGAGAAGGGCCTTGCGGGTGCTCAACTGGCCATGCCAGAGCCACCGCCACGCGCAGGAACAAAAGATATCACGCTGGAAATGTTTCGGGCGGGAAAGTCAATTGCTGAAATTGCGCAAGAACGGGCATTGACGGTTTCTACCATTTATACCCACCTCAACCACTGGGTGGTCGAAGAAGTGCTTACTCCTGCGGAAGTCATTGGTGCAGATAGAGCGCAGGAAATTTTGGCAAGGGTGGAGCTGAATCCGGAAAGTTCCCTGTCAGAAATAAAATCACAGGCTGGAGAGGAGTACTCCTGGGAAGAACTGCGGATTATGCAGACGGCCTTCAGGAAAAAAGGAGAGTGAACTGAGGAGGGGAACTTTCAAAGCTTGGCCATAAAGGGTATTCTCCAGCCGCGAACTCCGGCTTAAATAAGTTTTACCCTCTTGTACATCGGATTTTTGGGATGACATTTTTTAATGGTGAATGATTT
>CAYTNI010000185.1:2854-6513 GCA_964439115.1 uncultured Saprospiraceae bacterium | reverse complement strand
AAAAATGGGACATTTTTTAAAATAAATTTAAAATGGGGCAGTTTGGGGCAGAAGCCAAACCTTTTCTTGTAGATAGGGTTTATGTAGTGTTACAGTTAGACATTCTGCTGACTCTTTTCCACTGAAGCAATCGGTAATTTTCTAATAATGTATGGTATATCGTAAGGCTGCTTGGAACGATACTCCGGCAGCTCCAATTGCCCATCTACTTTTGTGATTTCAGCCAATTGAGCAACGATATCCGCGTATTTCTAAGATTTGCAGACCCGTAATTATGCAGACCCATATTATGGTTCCCACGGGCTCTAAGGAACCGTGACAACAAGCTGAGCCTCGAATGTCAAATAAGCGAAAATCTGCCGTTGCTTTATGTGGTAAATCCGTACCTTTGAACTTTAAACCTCTTGCATGAGTAAGTATATCGTATCGGCCAGAAAATATCGCCCTACCCGATTTGAGGATGTTGTCGGACAGGAACATGTATCCGGCACCCTGAAAAAGGCGCTACAAACCGATCATCTTGCCCATGCTTTCCTGTTTTGTGGCCCTCGTGGTGTCGGTAAAACCACCTGCGCTCGCATCCTCGCAAAAGTCATCAACTGCAAAGAAGTGGGGCCCGACTTTGAGCCCTGTAACACCTGCGACTCTTGCCGCGCCTTCAACGAGAGTGCTTCTTTTAATATCGTTGAGCTCGACGGCGCCTCTAACAACTCCGTGGAAAATATGCGTCTCCTGATTGAACAGGTGCGCATACCACCCCAACAAGGCCGGTATAAGGTGTTCATTATTGATGAGGTGCACATGCTTTCCCAGCAAGCCTTCAACGCGTTCCTCAAAACCCTGGAAGAACCACCGGCTCATGCCATTTTTATCCTCGCCACCACTGAAAAGCACAAAATTCTTCCGACCATCCTGTCCAGATGCCAGATTTACGACTTCCGGCGAATCACCGTACAGGATATCGTCCGTCACCTCCAGCATATCTGCCGTATAGAGGGCATAAAGTCTGATGAAGCCGCCCTGCAAATTATCGGACAAAAGGCCGACGGCGCCCTGCGTGATGCATTATCCATTTTCGACCGGATGCTCGCGGCAGGCAGCAATGAAATTCGATACGAAACGGTAGTGGAAAACCTACAGGTACTAGACTACGACTACTATTTCCGTGCTATCGATATGCTCCTTGCCGAGGATATGGCCTCCCTGTTGGTGCTTTTCAACGATATCTGCCAGAGAGGCTTCGACCCTGATGAGTTTATTCTAGGCCTCGCAGAACACGTCCGCAATCTGTTGGTGTGCAAAGATAAAACCACCCTCCCCCTGCTGGAAACGGTAGAAGTAATCCGCGAAAGATACCAGACCCAGGCTTCCCTTGCCCCCATCCCGCTGCTGTTGAGCGTACTTAACCTGGCCAATGAATGCGACCTGAACTACAAGGCCGCCCGCAACAAGCGACTGCACACCGAAATGGCGCTTATCAAAATGGCCTACGTGCAGCGAGCCCTACGCCAAAGTCCGTTTTCCCACCCGGAAGACCCTGAAAAAAAAAATCCTGAACTGAACGGAATCCACGCCGAACCACCCTTAGAAAGGGTAATTCCTGCGCAAACTGCATCCGTCTCGACTAATCCGCCTCCGGTTTCTGGTAATGCTACTCCTGACGTCCAGGAACCTAAATCTGAATTTGTACCCGCCAGCCCATCACCCCCTGAGAAAAAAATCCAGCCCAAACTGGAAAAGTTCGGCATGGTCAAATTATCCCAAATTGACGCTATTGTAGAGGAAGAAGCTTCCCCCACAGCTATATCCGGGGAAACTAAGGCACCCGAACTCACACCGGAATCGCTTTTCGATGCCTGGCACCGCTTTGTCGATGGCCTGCAAGCTGAAATGCCCAAACCTTTCCTGCGCGCCGTAGAAATTGACCTCGTCGAAGACGAAATTATCGCCAAAGTCGGTACCCCTCTCGCAGAAAGCACCCTGAATCAGGAACGCACAGAGCTTGTCGAATACCTTAGAAAGTATTTCGCCAAACCAGAATTGCTCCTCAGTGTCAAACTGGAAAAAAAATCAACGGATGCTGATACCTCCCCGCGAACCACCCCCCTCAATGCCCGCGAAAAACTACGGCTCATGCAACAGTCTAACCCCAACCTCAAAATACTCTGGGAACGATTTGGCCTGAGTATTGAAGAAGAGAGTTGAATAATGCTGATATTTAATTTCAAAAGTATCTTTTTCTTAGAATAAAAGATTAAAAATTACGCCAAAAAAGGACATTTAAAAAATAATATTCGGCAATTTCTTGTTTTTTTACAGTTCTCAGGCACCTTTCTCCAAAATATCTCATGCCGGCAGGCCAATATCTGCTGCAATACTTCCTATTCTATGGTAATCTCATCCGCAAACATCCACGCCTTGCCACCCGCGCCCTTGTGCCAGGGCGGACACAAACCCCTGTTCACGCCCCGAACCTTAACATACCGGGCACGTACTGCCGTTTTTGCCGAAAATTCCTCCACGCGAGTGCCCTTGTCCTCTGGCCGGGTGCCTGCAATTTTTTCACCCATTGGCAAAAACTGACTGCCATCTGTAGAGAAAAAGAAAGCAACCTTTACCGGCATAAAGATCCAGGCATTTTCATCCTGTAAAAACCGAATACCCACCTTGCGGACAGATTCCTCCACACCGAGATCCACCACGGCATCTACATCAACACCTTCAAACCCCTGCCACTCCCCCGTGCGGTAATCGTTGCCGCCCTGAAGAAAATCAATTAGCGCCAAGGGACCCGAAGCACTGTACTGCACCGCGTAGGGAAAAGCCAGCCGAAGACTCCGGTTGGTGGGAACCTTCAAAAAGCGGGCAGCGATTTCCTCGCTTTTGCCGTATTTCGTATGCCGGGCTATGGCGCGCAACTCGGTATCCGACGTGATGATAATGGGATTTGTATAGCTTTTCCCTTGATCATCGGGCGCACTGCCGTCCGTAGTGTACAAGATTTCTGCATCTGGCCAGGGATGCGCTAAAACCAGGGTGTCTTGATCAAAAAAGGCCCGATTCCCCTGACTGATTACCGGAAGCGGCAAAATTCGCGACCCGGAAATACTGCTTTTCGGAAGGTCTTCCTCATTCGTCCCCCATTTCCTGTTGGGCCTGGAGCCCATCTCAAACTCCAGCGTACCTCCGCTCATCAGGTCTTCGTGGCGGAAATAACTTTTGGTGTAAGGTCGCCCCTTCCACATTACAGATTGTATGTAAGGCGCATCCGGGCCGCCGCCCCGAACCTTAACGCGGAAAATACGCCCCTCGCCCAATGGAATTTCCGCCTCTTCCACGAGTGGCGAGCCTATGATGTAATCCGTGCTGCCGGGTGTGACAGGATAAAACCCAAGGGCACTAAAGATGTACCAGGCCGACATTTGTCCGCAGTCTTCATTGCCGGAAAGACCATCGGGTGCATCGGAATATTGGGTGCGCAGAATTTCGTGGATGCGCTCCTGTGTTTTCCATGGTTGCCCGCAGAAATTATAAAGATAAGCAATGTGATGGCTGGGCTCATTGCCATGGGCGTATTGGCCGATGAGGCCGGTGATATCTACTTGTTCGCGACCGGAGGTTTGGGTTTTAGCCTGGAATAGCGCATCCAGATGTTGGGC
>CAYTNI010000185.1:0-2754 GCA_964439115.1 uncultured Saprospiraceae bacterium | reverse complement strand
TCGTAGGCGTATTCCAGGGTTTTGGAGACAGACTCTGCCTCTTTTTCAGCAGGCACGAAACCGTATTGTCGGTAGTAATTTTTCCCAAGGTGATCTTTTTCAGCCGTGGCCACCATGGCTTCCAGCGCCAAAGCAGTATCAAAATCGCGAATACCTTTTCGGTAGGCGTCGGCAATGACCGAAGCGGCGTGATAACCAATCATGCAATAGGTTTCATTGCCGGCGAGCTCCCACACAGGTAATTCACCCCTCTGTTGGTACTGCCGCAGAAAGGTGTGGATAAAATCGCGCGAGCGGTCGGGCGCTATTATATTGTATAACGGATGAGCTGCGCGATAGGTATCCCAGAGGGAAAAAACGGTGTACTGCGTATGTTTAGTGGCCTCGTGAATCTGGTCGTCCACGCCGCGATACCGCCTGTCGGCATCGGTAAACAGGTTGGGTTGGAGACTGGCGTGATAGAGTGCAGTATAGAAAATTTTGGCATCCTGCTCACTTCTGGTTTTTACTTTAATGGAATTAAGTTGTGCTTCCCATAGCTTTTGGGCGGATTCGCGGGCGGCATCAAACCGAAAACCGGCATCCTCAGCCTGAAGGTTGTTTCGTGCGCCCTGAAGGTCCACAGCAGAAATACCTACCTGTACCACCAAGGGCTCGGCAGTGGGGGCGAAACGTAGTGCGGCACGCACGGATTTTCCCTGTATGGCATCGGATTGCTGAGTGCCCTCGAATTGGTGGCTGGTAATGGGGCGGGAAAAGCGCGCCACAAAATAGACTCGCTGATTTTCTGCCCAGGCTTTGGAAAATCGGTAGCCTTCAATTTCGGTGGGGCTGATGATGCGAATGGCGGCATCGAGTACCTCGTCGCGGTGCACCAGGTCGAAGAGTAGTCCTGCGGTATCATTTGTGGGAAAGGTATAGCGATGTACACCGGTGCGCGGCGTAGTGGTGAGTTCAGCACGTATATCGTATTTTTTGAGGGTGACGGCGTAGTACCCGGGGGATGCCTGCTCTGATTTTTTATCGAAATCAGAACGATACCCCGGACGGCCATCGGCGCCGTTATGGAAAATGGGCGTTCCGGTAAAAGGCATACAAAGCACATCTCCATAATCAGAGACACCGGTACCAGAGAGGTGGGTATGGCTGAAACCATAGACTATAGAGTCGCTGAAATGATAGCCGGAGCATCCATCCCAACCTTCCAGGCGGGTATCCGGACTGAGTTGCACCATGCCGAAGGGCGTGGCAGCTCCGGGATAGGTATGGCCATGCCCGCCGGTGCCAATAAATGGATTGACGAATTTTAGGAGGTCTTGTTCCATTGTCGTCTCAGGTCGGACGCATCCTGCAAAGAACCAAATACTTGCCGGGAAAAGAAAGATGTAGAAAAATTTCATAAAGTGGTGGATGTGGAAGGCAAAAATAATCATAGATGGCATTGGTCAAAGGGAATGATTTTAAGGTTAACTGAATTTTAATTTTTAGTACTTCACATTTTTAGCTTCACATGAGTGGCTTATCTTTGACCTTCGCGGGGTTATCTCGTGGAAAAGTGCATTACCATGCCGGAATTCTATCTCGTTGTTGTAATACTATTGTTAGTGCTCGCAGCTACCGATTTGATGGTTGGCGTAGCAAATGACGCAGTTAATTTTCTCAACTCTGCCATAGGTTCCAAGGTGACTTCTCGCCGGAATATCTTGCTGGTAGCAAGCCTGGGCGTTTTTGTGGGAGCCACTTTTTCGAGTGGCCTGATGGAAGTAGCGCGCAAGGGCATTTTCAATCCCGACTTATTCGTCTTTTCCGATGTGATTGTCATTTTTTTAGCCGTGATGATTACCGACATCATGCTGCTAGACCTGTTTAACACCTTCGGATTGCCCACTTCGACCACAGTTTCGCTGATTTTTGAGTTGCTGGGAGCTGCAGTAGGGGTGGCCTTGATCAAAATTGTAAAATCAGGGGCATTGCTCAGCACCCTGCCGGATTATATCAATACGGACAGCGCTACGGGCATCATTTCCGCCATTTTTTCATCAGTGGCCATCGCTTTTGTGGTAGGTAGTGTGATTCAATATCTATCCCGCCTGTTGTTTTCTTTTCAATACGAACGTCGAATGCCCTGGGTGGGCGGTATATGGTCGGGGCTTGCCCTTTCTTTTTTGAGTTACTTCCTACTATTCAAGGGTATCAAGGGAGCATCCTTTGTGACCGACGATTTCATCAAGTGGGTTGCTCAAAATACCATGGTGCTGCTTATTGCGTCTTTTGTGTTTTGGACTTTAGTGATGCAGACGTTGATTTCCGTATTTAAAGTAAATGTGCTGCGCATCATCGTGCTCTTTGGTACCTTTTCCTTATCCATGGCATTTGCGGGTAATGACCTGGTGAATTTCATCGGTGCGCCGGTTGCGGGTTTGGAATCCTTTCTAGCCTGGCGAGCCTCGGGCATTCCAGCTGATGAGTTTTCAATGGGCATTTTGAAAAATCCGGTAAAGACCAACACTTTATTACTTCTTGCTGCCGGCGGAATTATGATTACCACGCTATGGCTTTCCAAAAAGGCACGCAGCGTGACAGATACTGAAGTGAACCTTGGCCGTCAGGATGAAGGAGTAGAAAACTTCGAGCCTAATCGCCTGGCTCGAGGTATTGTTAATATCTTCAGCGTTGTAGGGATGGTGGCCAATCGCATCACGCCGGCACGCCTTAGAGATCTGGTGGAGCAGAGCTACAAAAAAGTAGAAATGT
>CAYTNI010000184.1:0-6528 GCA_964439115.1 uncultured Saprospiraceae bacterium | reverse complement strand
AACTGCGCCGACAATTGAATCTGCGCTACCCCGAAAAATTTCAACTGGATTGCATGCAATTGCCCGATAGTTGTCGGCAAATATTGCAAGGCTTTCACACGTGAACCGGGCTTTGTTGTTCAGAAGAATATTTCCTGCGCCAATCTATACGTGTTGGCATGCGCTTCAATGATGGTGGCTAATCGAGTAGAATATCCGCCGCCCATACTCACGGCAATTGGGATACCATGTCTTTTACCAGATTCCAGGACTATCCGGTCGCGCATCTTACACCCATGAATGCTCAAGTTTAGGCGCCCCAGCTTGTCCGACTCCAGCACATCCACCCCCGACTGATAAAAAATCAATTCCGGCTGAACCTCCTCAATCAGTCGCGGCAGGGTTTCGCTGAGTATGCGTAAATAAGGGCCGTCCTCTGTTCCGTCGGGCAAACCGATATCCAAATCTGATTGCTCCTTGCGCAAGGGGTAATTTTTTGCGCCATGCATGCTAAAGGTGAAAACCCTTGGGTTGCCTGCAAAAATTTCCGCGGTGCCATTGCCCTGGTGTACGTCCAGGTCAACTACCAGAATTTTTTTAACTGTGCCTTCTGCGAGCAGACAGTTGGCGGCCAGCGCAATGTCGTTGAACACACAAAACCCTTCGCCGCGGTCGGAAAAAGCGTGGTGGGTACCACCGGCAATGTTGAGAGATACTCCGTATTCCATGGCGAACCGGGCACATTGCAGGGTGCCGGCAGCAATGTAACGCCCTCGCTCCACCAGTCGGGGCGTCATGGGAAAGCCAATAGCCCGGATTTCCTTGGCTGACAGACTCTGCTGTTGCAGCTTTTCCCAGTATTCGGCGGTATGGGTTAATAAAATGGCCTCCGCACTCAGGGGAACGGGCTCAAAAAAATTTTCCTGACTGGCAGTACCCTCGTGGAGCAATTGTTCAGGCAGAATATCGTATTTTTCCATCGGGAAACGGTGACCCGACGGCAATTCGTAGCGATAAATCGGCGCGTAAGCGATTTTTAGCATAATGGTTTCAAAACATCCCACTGGCGGTCGGGTTCAAGACTTGTAATAGATAATTGCGTATATTTAGGGCTCAAAAATAGGTTATATGGAAAGGTACGGACAGGTATTGCTTGTGGCGATTCCATTTTTCCTGTTGCTGATTGGCGTGGAAAAGTGGGTGGGATGGAAAAAAGGCGCCCCCATGACCCCCGTAATGGATACGGTTTCCAGTTTGCTATCCGGATTGTCCAATACCGTTAAAGATGTGCTGGGATTGAGTGTTTCCATTTTGTCTTACGGGTGGATGGTATCGAATCTGGCGCTTACCAAAGTGGAAGCAACCGGATGGGTTTACCTGGCGGCTTTTATCATACTCGACTTTCAGGCCTATTGGGTGCATCGCTGGGCACATGAGATAAATTTTTTCTGGAACAGGCATATCGTCCATCACAGCAGCGAAGAATTTGATCTGGCTTGCGCGCTTCGGCAAAGCATCTCATCCTTTGTACAACTATTCACCTTTTTTCTGCTCCCGGCAGCGCTGCTCGGCATACCGGTAGTGGTAATTGCCACGCTGGCACCCTTGCATTTGTTTGCACAATTCTGGTATCATACCCGCCACATCGGGAAAATGGGCATACTGGAGCATTTCCTGGTGACCCCTTCACACCACAGGGTTCATCATGCCATCAATCCGGAATATTTGGACAAAAACTACAGCGCCATTTTTATCGTGTGGGATAAATGGTTTGGTACTTTTCAGGAAGAGTTGCCCGATGTACCGCCTGTGTATGGAATTACCCGGCCTGTGCGTACCTGGAATCCCATCAAAATCAATTTTCAGCACCTCGGGCTGTTGGCCCAGGACGCCTGGCGTACGCAAAACTGGTACGACAAATTGCGCCTTTGGTGGATGCCCACCGGCTGGCGTCCTGCGGATGTGGCAGAACGCTTCCCTGTATTTAAAATTGATGATGTTTATCAGTTTGACAAGTACAACCCGGAAACTTCACCCGCTTTGAAGGTCTGGTCAGTAGCGCATTTGACCATCCTGCTTGGATTGTCGAGTTATTTATTTGCCTTTCTGGCGGATATCGGTAGTCCCGGTATCTTCTGGTACGGCTTCTTCCTTTTCCTGAGCATCTACGCAGTGGCTGAATTGGCAGATGGTAGTTCGCAGGCCGTATTTTTTGAATGTGTCAAGGCGGTGGTAGGTGTTGTCCTTCTCTATGCCAATGGGGGTTGGTTTGGCCTCGACAATCTATTGCCGTGGGGGAGTACGGTGGTGGGGGTCTATCTTGTGGTAGCGGTGCTTCTGTCATATACATTTCGCAGAAGCGTACAACCCGTTACTTTTGGTCAAGCCTGATTCAAAATTTTATGTTGACCCTAAGCGGGTAAAGTCTTACCTTTGCGCCTCAAATTGAAGCACCCATGCACCTTTCAGAGCAGGAAATCGTCAGACGGGAGAATTTGCAGGCCATTCGCGACCTGGGCATTGACCCTTACCCCGCACCTCTTTTTGAAGTCAACGCCAATGCCGCAGATGTCAAAGCGCAGTTTACCGAGGGCGCTGAAGGCTTTACCGGATTGCGCATTGCCGGCAGAATGATGATGGTCCGCGATATGGGCAAAGCCTGTTTTGCAGAACTCCAGGACGCCTCCGGCAGAATACAAATTTATGTGCGTCGGGATGACATTTGCCCCGGCGAGGATAAGTCCCTGTTTGATGAGGTTTTTAAAAAGCGCCTCGACATAGGCGACTTCGTCGGCGTGGAAGGGTTCGCCTTTCGCACCCGCACCGGAGAAACCACCGTGCACGTGCAGTCGCTCACCGTTTTGGGCAAAGCCCTGCGGCCACTGCCCATCGTCAAAACGGATTCGGAAGGTCAGGTATATGATGCCTTCTCCGACCCCGAGCTGCGGCATCGCATGCGCTATGTGGACCTTGTAGTGAATGCGGGCGTCCGGGAAACCTTCCTGCTGCGCACCAGGATGATCAACAGCATCCGCGAGTTTCTGAACCAGCGCGGCGCACTCGAGGTGGATACACCCGTATTGCAAAATATCCCCGGAGGAGCCAACGCGAGGCCCTTCATGACCCACCACAATGCGCTGGATATCCCCATGTATCTTCGAATTGCCAATGAGCTGTATCTCAAGCGATTGGTAGTAGGTGGTTTCGACTGGGTGTATGAGTTCAGCCGCAACTTCCGCAACGAAGGCATTGACCGCACCCACAACCCCGAATTTACCATCCTGGAGTTTTATGTCGCCTACAAGGACTACCTCTGGATGATGGAAATTACGGAACAGCTCATCGAAAAGGTTGCCCTCGACCTCCACGGTACCACCGAACTTCAGGTGGGCGACCAGACCATTTCCTTTAAAGCGCCCTTCCGCCGCATCGGCATCTTAGACGCTATCAAGGAAACCACCGGTTACGATGTATATGGATTGGACGAGCAAAATCTCCGCGATGTAGCCCGCAAATTGGGGATAGAAGTAGATGACACCATGGGCGTTGGCAAACTGATTGACGAAATTTTCAGCGAAAAATGCGAAGGCGGCTTCATCCAGCCCACATTTATCATGGACTATCCGGTGGAGATGAGTCCACTCACCAAGCGGCACCGCTCGAAGCCCGGCCTGGTAGAGCGCTTCGAGCTGATGGTCAACGGAAAGGAAATTGCCAATGCATACTCAGAGCTCAATGACCCGATCGAGCAGCGGGAGCGCTTCGAAGAGCAGGTACGCCTTAAAGACAAGGGCGACGACGAAGCCATGTTCATTGATTATGACTTCCTCCGGGCGCTCGAATACGGCATGCCGCCGACGGCAGGCATCGGCATCGGCGTAGATCGCCTGGCCATGCTCATGACCAATCAGCGCAGCATTCAGGAAGTGCTGTTCTTCCCGCAAATGAGGCCGGAGTAATATCCCCACTAGCCGATACCACAACCATTTGAAAAAACCATAAAAGCAACTGCGAATTATGTCAAAATTACTCATCATAGGCGCCGGTGGCGTCGGTAGGGTAGTAGCCTATAAATGTGCCCAGCATCCGGAGATTTTCTCGGAAATTCTGTTGGCTAGTCGTACGCTGAGCAAATGTGAGGCCATTGCCGAAGCGGTGCGCAAGGATACCGGTCATCCGCATTTTCATACCGCCCAGGTGGATGCCGACCAGGTGCCGGAGCTTGTGGCCCTCATCCGCGATTTCAAGCCGGCGATGGTGTTACACGTTGCGCTTCCTTATCAGGATCTCACCATCATGGATGCCTGTCTGGAAACCGGAGTACACTACTTAGATACGGCGAATTACGAGCCCAAGGATGTAGCAAAATTTGAGTACAGTTGGCAATGGGCCTATCACGACCGGTTCCGCGATGCCGGCCTGCTCGCTGTATTGGGTTGCGGTTTTGACCCCGGTGTTACCGGTGTATTCACCGCCCGCGCGGCAAAGCACTATTTCGATGCCATGCACGAGCTCGACATCATTGATGCCAATGCGGGTTCTCATGGAAAGGCATTTGCCACCAATTTCAATCCTGAAATCAACATCCGGGAAATCACCCAAAAAGGACGGTATTACCAGGATGGCCAATGGATAGAGACCGAGCCGCACGAGATTGCCAAAATGATCAATTACCCGGAAATCGGTCCTCGGAAATCCTATCTTATCTTCCACGAAGAACTGGAATCTTTGGTCAAGAACTTCCCGACCCTCAACCGCGCCCGCTTTTGGATGACCTTCGGCGATGAGTACCTCACCCACTTGCGCGTCATTCAAAATATTGGGATGTCGAGAATTGACCCTGTGATGTATAAAGGTGTAGAAGTTATTCCGCTGGAGTTTCTCAAGGCCGTGCTGCCCGACCCCGGCGAACTCGGAGAGAACTACACCGGTCAAACCTCTATTGGATGCCGCATCAAAGGCGTGAAGGACGGCCAGGAGCGCACGTACTACATCTGGAACAATTGCAGCCACCAGGCCGCCTATCAGGAAACCGGTACACAAGGCGTATCCTACACCACAGGCGTACCCGCCGCACTCGGCGCCGCCATGATGCTCAGTGGCGAATGGACCGGCAAGGGCGTATTCAACGTGGAGCAGTTCAATCCCGACCCCTTCCTCGACCGCCTTGGCGCATGGGGGCTCCCCTGGCACGAACTGGTGGACATTGACCTGGAAATGGACTGAGTCTAACTCCATGTTGCTGTTTCTGATTGGATTCATGGGGAGTGGCAAATCCTTCACAGGAAGGCGGCTGGCAGCGTTGACAGGTTGGGAATTCTATGACCTCGACGCAATGATAGAGTCCGTTGAAGGACAAACGGTTGCCGGGATTTTTGCGCAACGCGGGGAAACCTTCTTTCGGGAACTGGAAGCAAAGACACTGCGAGACTGCAAATCACTTGCGCCGGCCATCATTTCCTGTGGGGGTGGCACGCCTTGCTTTTACGAGAATATGGCTTGGATGAACACCCATGGTACCACGGTATGGTTGAATCCGCCTTTGGATTTGCTGTACCAACGCCTCCTCCGAAAGCCGCACAAAAGACCTCTGCTCACCGGGCTTGAAACCGAAGAGGACTGGATGGCCTTTTTACGCCACAAAATGGAGGAGCGGCGGCCATTTTACCAACAGGCACAGCACATCATTCATCAAAAAACCGATGAGGAGGATGCGGCAGCGGAAGTCTATCGGATTGTTTTTGGTGGGGAAAGCTAATTTTTGGGGGTATTCGCCTAAACCATGCGGGGAAACTTTTACAGGTTTTCCAACTCTTCCCCTGATAGCCCTGTGGCTTCCTGTATCTGATTGATGGAAAGCCCCATTGATTTTAATTTTTGCGCGATTTCGATTTTGCTTTCGATTTTACCCTTAGCTTCTCCTTCCACAAAAGCCGTATCCACCACATTTTTCAAATCGCGGTAATATTTCAGGCTTTCCTCGTACATTACCCTTTCATTTTTGCGCTTCCAAGATACAGCATTTGGAGGTTGGATGCAATTTTGGAGCGGCTTTTTTGATGAAAGTTAAGGTTTTGGGGGGACGGCGGTAGAGACGTTGCATGCAACGTCTCTACCTAATTTCGAATAACCCAAATTACCTCTGGTAAAGACCTGTGCAAAGGTTTGCAGCGGCCAAACGGCCTGTTTCACCGCGGTGCTGAGTCCATGAGTCAATCACTTTTTGATACAGACGTTTTGCTTCTTTTCTCAAAAAATTACCTCTTTGCATTAATCCATCTATTTATCAACTCTTTCACAACATCACCCTGTTTTTTACGATTTAAATTACTTCTGTGCATTAATGCCTCTATTGATTAACTCTTTTACAACGCCAAACATCATTGCGGAAAAGTCCTCTTTGAATTCTTTGTTGTCGGAATAGAGCTTATAAAGGTCAAAGTTAGTGGTTATATGTTTCAGCAATTCTTCACCTACTATTTTGTCGCTGGTGATTCTTGCGTTTTGTTCGTCAGAATATTTCAGTGAAGTGATTAGCTCCTGATTCCT
>CAYTNI010000183.1:0-6535 GCA_964439115.1 uncultured Saprospiraceae bacterium | reverse complement strand
ACAAACTCGAGGTCAAGAAGGCAGTCGAACAGATGTACAACGTATCTGTGGAAGCCGTTAATACCTCTGTCGTTCCTGGCAAGGCGAAAAACCGCAACACTAAGAATGGTGTGGTTCGCGGCCGCAAAGCTTCTTACAAGAAGGCAGTGGTCACCCTCGCAAAAGGCGAAGAAATTGATTTGTTTGGTAATATTTAATCGTCGTAATCCGACGAGATAAACGTTTCAAAAGCTGTGCGCAATGGCAGTTAGAAAGTATAATCCGATCACTCCGGGCACCCGTTACAAAGTGGCCAACACTTTCACGGAACTTACCACTGATAAGCCCGAAAAGAGCCTGCTCGCTCCACTGAAAAAATCAGGAGGTCGTAACAGCAGTGGTCACCTCACAGTTCGTCAGCGTGGTGGAGGTCATAAGCGTCGCTATCGTATCATTGACTTCAAGCGCAACAAGGACGGTGTAGCCGCTGTAGTGCAATCCATTGAATATGATCCAAACCGCTCAGCATTTATTGCACTCCTGCAATACGCCGATGGTGAGAAGCGCTATATCATCGCTCCTCATGGGTTAAAGGTGGGAAGTACCCTTCTTTCTGGTGCCGGTTCTCCGCCAACTGTCGGTAATGCGCTCCTCCTGAGCGAAATACCACTCGGAGCCGAAATCCACGCCATCGAATTGCAGCCAGGTAAAGGTGCTGCAATGGCAAGAAGCGCTGGGACGTACGCCGTACTTACAGGTCGCGAAGGCAAATACGCCTCTATTCGCCTTCCATCCGGTGAATTCCGCCGAGTATTGCTCACTTGTCGTGCTACTATGGGTGTTGCTTCCAATCCGGATCACAACCTCGTAGTCTCTGGAAAAGCAGGTCGTACACGCTGGTTAGGAAGACGTCCACGCGTACGTGGTGTAGCTATGAACCCAGTCGATCACCCTATGGGTGGTGGTGAAGGTCGCGCTTCCGGTGGACATCCGCGCTCACGCAATGGTAAACCGGCTAAGGGGTTGAAGACGCGCAATACCAAGAAGCATTCTTCCAAACTGATTATCTCCAGGCGGAAGTCATCTAATAAAAAGTAACGGTCAGACCATCCTAAATAAAGATCGAAAATGGCAAGATCAATAAAAAAAGGCCCATACGTTTTCCACAAGTTGTTGGATAAAGTTATGAAGGCCAAGCAATCCACTAAGAAAGCCGTTATCAAAACATGGTCGCGGGCTTCGATGATCATCCCGGATATGGTAGGGGAGACTATTGCTGTTCACAATGGCAAGACCTTCGTACCGGTATATGTGACGGAGAACATGGTAGGGCATAAGCTCGGTGAATTTGCGCCAACACGCAACTTCAAGGGCCACTCTGGCAATCGCAAAAAATAACAGTTTGGTGCTTTTCCTACCACTGTACGGTTAAAGTGCCTTAAATCTTCGAAAATTAACGGAACATGGAAGCAGTAGCCAAATTGAAAAACTGCCCGATGTCGGCTCGAAAAATGCGTTTGGTCGTGGATAATATTCGCGGAAAGAACGTAAACCAGGCGCTCGGCATCCTAAAATTCACCAAGCGCGAATCCGCTACCTGGTTGGAAAAAGTGCTCCTTTCTGCAATCGCTAACTGGGAGTATAAACTCAACAATACGGAAAGTGCTGACGACTACGATTTGGTTGTCAAAACTGTTATGGTGGATGAAGGCGCATTCCTCAAGCGCTTCCGTCCCGCACCCCATGGTCGCGCACACCGAATCCGCAAGCGTACTTGCCATGCAACCATTATTGTGGAAAATCGCCTCAAACTGGATTCGGAAGGCGTTGAGGAGAACATTGATCAAGACAACGAATAAGCTTTTAATACGCTATTATGGGTCAGAAGACAAATCCAATAGGCAACAGGCTTGGTATCATTCGCGGTTGGGATTCCAACTGGTTTGGTGGTAAAGATTTCGGACAAAAAGTAGTCGAGGATGAGCGCATCCGCAGCTACCTCAATGCCAGAATTGCAAAAGGGGGAATTGCCCGGGTTATCATCGAGCGCACACTCAAGCGCATCACGGTCACTATCCATACTTCTCGTCCGGGAATTATCATCGGAAAGGCCGGTCAGGAAGTAGATCGCATCCGGGAGGAATTGAAAAAACTCACCGGTAAGGAGTCTCAAATTAATATTGTAGAGATTCGTAAGCCTGAATTGGATGCTGCTATTGTCTCCGAGTCTATCGCCAAACAGCTCGAAGCGCGTATCAATTACCGTCGTGCAATCAAAACGGCTATCCAGTCCACTATGCGGGCAGGTGCTGAAGGTATAAAAGTGCGCATCTCCGGTCGTTTGAATGGAGCGGAAATGTCTCGTACGGAAGAGTTCAAAGATGGTCGTACGCCATTGCACACTTTCCGCGCCGATATTGACTACGCGCTGCGTGAAGCTCAAACGGTTTATGGAAAAATCGGTATTAAAGTATGGCTCTGCAAGGGTGAAGTTTTCGGCAAGCGCGACCTTAGTCCCAACGTAGGTGTCATGCGCAAGGAAACTGCGCCAGCCGGTAAAGAACGTGGTGATCGTCGTGAAGGCGGTGGTCGCGGAGAACGTCGCGAAGGCGGCGGTCGTGGTGAGCGTCGCGAAGGCGGCGGCCGCGGAGAACGTCGCGAAGGCGGTGGAGCCGGAAGAAGAAATCAGAAAAGACGCTAGATAATTAAGATTATTGTCTTACCTTTGCGCCACTTTTCTCATAAACAACGGAAAACGCAAGGGGGTAAACATAAGAAGCCATGTTACAGCCAAAAAGAACAAAATACCGCAAGCAGCAAAAAGGTCGCAACGATGGCCTTGATTATCGCGGAAGCACAGTTGCCTTCGGCTCGATTGCCCTCAAGGCAGTGACTGGTGGTCGCCTGACCAACCGTCAAATTGAAGCCGCTCGTATCGCCATGACGCGTTACATGAAGCGCGAAGGTAAAGTTTGGATTCGTGTCTTCCCGGATAAGCCCATTACGGCCAAGCCACAGGAAGTACGTATGGGAAAAGGTAAGGGTTCTCTTGATCACTGGGTAGCCCAAATCAAGCCAGGACGGATTATGTTTGAACTCGATGGTGTACCCTACGCAGTGGCCGCAGAAGCCTTGCGCCTTGCAGCTCAAAAGCTGCCGGTGATGACCAAGACGATAACTCGCCCTGATTACCAGGAATAATTTTTTGAAATCTTTCAATAGATTTGAAATGGCAAGTAATAAATTTTTAGAGTTTCAGGAATTTTCTGACGCTGACCTCGCCGGCGAGCTGGAACAAATGGAAACTCAGTATCGGAAACTGCATTTCGAGCATGCTGTTAAAGGATTAGATAATCCTTTGACTATCAGAGAAATGCGTCGTGACATCGCACGTTTAAAAACTGAAGTGCGCCGACGTGAGATTGCAACGTTAGATGCTGCAACGCTGGCAAGTCGCTCCAAAATCCGGTTTCGTAGAAGTAAGGGCAAATAATTCATGAAGGGTATCCCAAACGATAATACCATGGAGGAAAGAAAATTAAGAAAGACGAAGGTCGGGGTGGTCACTAGCAATAAAATGGAGAAGACCATTTCCGTATCTGTAGAGCGGAAGCTCAAGCATCCCATCTACGGGAAGTTTGTGAAAAAGTCCAACAAATTCCTGGCACACGACGAAAACCGCGATTGTAATATCGGCGATGTGGTCAAGATTATGGAAACCCGGCCGTTGAGCAAGCTCAAGCGCTGGCGTTTGGTTGAAATTATTGAAAGAGCAAAATAATAACTTCGTGTCATGATTCAGCAGGAATCCAGGCTCAGGGTGGCTGATAACAGCGGAGCCAAAGAAGTATTGTGCATTCGTGTGCTGGGCGGCGCCCACCGCCGATATGCTTCCGTTGGCGATCAAATCGTCGTTTCTGTGAAAGATGCCAGCCCAGGCGGTATCAAGAAGGGAACGGTGTCAAAAGCTGTCGTCGTACGTACCAAAAAGGAGATTCGTCGCAAAGATGGTTCCTATATTCGCTTCGACGATAACGCCGTGGTGCTACTTAACACCCAGGGCGAGCCTCGCGGTACTCGTATCTTCGGGCCGGTAGCCCGCGAGCTTCGTGAGCGCGACTATATGCGTATCGTTTCTCTTGCACCGGAAGTGCTCTAAGTCACTTTCAGAACAACTTTTGAAGCTGTTTTAATATAAATGTTATGGCTGCCAAGAATCAGCAAAAACGCTTCGCTCCGAAGCTTAAAATTAAAAAAGGCGACCGCGTAGTTGTTATCTCCGGATCTTATAAGTCTAAAGATAAAGTACGCGAGGTGTTGGAGGTATTTCCAAAGGAAAACCGCGCAATTGTGGACCAGGTTAACATCGTTAAGCGTCACACCAAACCCACACAAAATAGCCAGGGCGGTATTATCGAGAAACCCGCCTCCATCCATATCTCTAAGTTAATGTTGGTAGATCCCAAGTCTGGTGAACCTACCCGCGTTGGCCGCAAAGAAGTGGACGGCAAACTGGTTCGTTATTCCAAAAAATCCGGCGAAATTATCAACTGATGAGCACGTATATCCCGAGATTCAAGAAAAAATACCGCGAGGAGGTAATTCCCGCGCTCATGGAGCAGTTCAATTATGGCTCCATTATGGAAGTTCCACGCCTGGCAAAGATTTGCCTTAATCAAGGTATCGGTGAAGCAACTCAAGATAAAAAACTTGTGGATAATGCAGCCAATGAACTTTCCGTAATCGCTGGCCAGAAAGCTGTTCCTACCAAGGCAAAGCGCTCAGTTTCTAACTTTAAACTTCGCGAGGGAATGCCGATTGGTGTGCGTGCTACACTCCGTGATCATAGAATGTACGAATTCCTCGACCGCCTCATCACCGTGGCTCTGCCTCGTGTACGTGACTTCCGCGGTATCAATGACAAAAGCTTCGATGGCCGTGGTAATTACTCCATGGGTGTCACCGAACATATCATCTTCCCTGAAATTGACCTCGATAAGGTTAGTAAAATCATGGGGATGGACATTACTTTCGTAACCACGGCAAAAACCGACCAGGAAGCTCTTGCGCTTCTCAAACTGCTAGGATTGCCATTCAAAAACCAGAAAAACTGATATCGTCCAATGGCAAAGAAATCAGTTATCGCCAGAGAAGTCAAAAGAGCCAAAATGGTGGCTAAATATGCTGACTTGCGCAAAAAGCTTAAGGAAGAAGGTAGCTGGGATGAGTTGGATAAACTCCCCCGTAATAGCAACCGGATCCGCCTTCACAATCGTTGTGGGCTAACCGGTCGCCCTAAAGGCTATATGCGCTTCTTCGGTATTTGCCGTGTGAAGTTCCGCGAAATGGCACTCGACGGAAAGATACCAGGCGTCACCAAAGCTAGCTGGTAAATTGTATATTGCGGCATCTGTCGTCGCTTCAACCGAATAATTTTTAACAAATGGCTGCTTTAACGGATCCTATTGCAGATTTCCTGACCCGAATCAGAAATGCACAGATGGCGGGTCACAAAATAGTGGAGATACCGGCTTCCGGCGTAAAAAAACGCATCACCGAAATTCTCTACAATCAGGGTTATATCCTGAAGTATAAATTCGATGATGAGGCCGGAAAGGGCGGTCAGGGTGTAATTAAAATTGCACTCAAGTACGATCCTATGTCTCGCAAGCCTATCATTCGCGAACTGATCAGGGTAAGTAAACCTGGCCTTCGCAAGTATAGCTCTGCGGACGCGCTTCCCCGCGTAATCAACGGCCTTGGTATCGCCATCGTCTCCACTTCCCGTGGATTAATGACCGACAAGGAGGCCCGCGGCCTGCATATCGGTGGGGAAGTGATGTGTTACGTGTATTAATTCTGAAGACATTAAAATTGACATACCATGTCTCGTGTAGGAAAAATGCCAATCTCTCTGCCTAAAGGCGTTGAACTTAGCGTCAGCAAAGGTAACTTTGTGACCGTTAAAGGCCCTAAAGGTGTTTTGTCGGAGCAAATTCATCCGGATCTCGAAATCTCTATTGAAGACGGTATCCTGACTATCACGCGCCCTACTGAACAAAAAAGACACCGCGAAGCCCATGGTCTCGCTCGTGCACTGCTTAATAACCTCGTCACTGGCGTCTCACAGGGGTATGTCAAGGAAATGGAACTCGTGGGTGTGGGTTACAAAGCTTCGAATGATACGATGAAGCAATTGCTCGAACTCTCTCTTGGTTACTCTCACCCGGTGTACTTCTATGTGCCCGAGGAGGTGAAAGTGGAAGCCAAGCAGGAGAAGGGTAAAAATCCTATCGTTCGGCTTGAAAGCCACGACAAACAGCTCATCGGTCAGGTCGCAGCAAGAATCCGCGCTTTCCGGAAGCCTGAGCCTTACAAGGGCAAAGGTATCCGCTTCGTGGGTGAAGAAATACGCCGTAAGGCCGGCAAAACTGCCGGTAAGGGTAAAAAATAATTTGTTGGTGGGAACTTGGGTCTGGGCTCTGCTCCTTTCACTAAGTTCAAAACTCGGGAATCATGACAGAGTCTAAAAGAAAGAAAATTCACTACCGCATCC
>CAYTNI010000182.1:3938-6548 GCA_964439115.1 uncultured Saprospiraceae bacterium | reverse complement strand
AGATCTGCTCGAAGGCCGTGAAGCAGGCACCATCGGCGAGCAAATGGCCGCATCCTATATCGCTTCCCGCTTTGCAGAAATCGGTCTGAAGCCCGCCGGCCCCAAGGGAAGCTGGTACAATGACTTCAATTTTAAATTTCAGACCAACCCTCATGGCGGCGGTATGTCAGAGGCTCGTCAGGGCATCAACGTGGTAGGTTATATTGACCATAAAGCGAAGACAACCGTGGTCATTGGCGCCCATTATGATCATCTTGGCTACGGCACTTTCGGTTCACGGCATACAGGCGAACCCGCCATCCACAATGGTGCAGATGATAACGCCAGCGGCGTAGCCGGTCTCTTGCGGTTAGCTGAATATCTCAAAAATAACTCGAAGGCGCGCAACAACAATTACTTGTTCGTGGCATTTTCCGCCGAAGAACTCGGCCTGATAGGCTCCAAAATTTTTGCCGCCGACTCTCTGCTTTTTGACCGCAAACGCGCCAATTACATGCTAAACATGGATATGATTGGCCGCCTCAACGAAGAGCGTGTACTCGCCGTCAATGGCGTTGGCACTTCTCCCTTGTGGAAAGATGCCCTCCAGGCCGTCAATACCGGTGGGATTGTAGTAAAAACCTCCGAATCAGGCGTCGGTCCCTCCGACCATGCCTCCTTTTACCTCCAGGACCTGCCGGTGCTTCACTTCTTCACCGGTCAACATGAGGATTATCACAAACCAGAAGACGATGCCGAACGCATCAACTTCCAGGGTATCAAGGATATCACCGACCTGATGATCGGTCTCATCGAAAACCTTGATGACAAGGGTAAATTAACTTTCACTAAAACCAAAGACGAAGATCAGGGTCGCCGCGCTGCCGCTTTTAAGGTAAGCCTCGGTGTCATGCCGGATTATGTGTACGACGGGGAAGGCATGCGCGTGGACGGCGTCACGGAAGATCGCCCGGCTCAGAAAGCCGGCATGCAAAAAGGAGATATCCTGATTGGTATCGGCGACCTGCCCATCAAAGACATCTACGATTACATGGAAGGCCTCGCCAAATTCCAAAAAGGCGATAAAACCAAAGTCAAAATCAAGCGCGGTGACCAGACTTTAGAGCTTCCTGTGGAGTTCTGACGTTTATATCACAGACTAAGGGATTGGGTATCTTTTTCGTCTTTTTTCCCCGAAAGGGCTCCTTTTATTTTTCCCGATGGCAAATTCATCCTATCTTGAAGCGATAATTTTCAAGAGAGATGAATAATATTCGTTGGCTGCTCATCCCCTTGCTGTTGGCGTGTGCTCCCGCCCTGAAAGCCACGCATATCGTTGGAGGAGAAATGACCTATCGCTGTTTGGGCAATAACGAATACCTGATTACTTTGGTCATTTTCAGGGATTGTTTCTACGGGAATCCCGCAGCGTGGTTCGATGATCCCGCCTCCATCGGTATTTTCAACGGTGCCAACAACGCCTTCATTCGGGATGTGAGGGTTTTTCCCATGGGCAACGATACACTCCAGCCAATTCTTAGCGGAGAATGTTTCGTGGCGCCGCCTTCCGTTTGCGTCCATACCACCACTTACCAGGCCAGCGTACAACTACCGCCCATTCCCGGAGGGTACATCCTGGCTTATCAGCGATGTTGCCGCAACCAGACCATCGTCAATATTGTCAACCCGCTCGCCACCGGCGCCACCTATATGGTTGCCATCTCCGAATCCGCACTGCTTCAATGCAACAGCAGCCCGACCTTCTCGCAATGGCCGCCGATATACATTTGTGCCGGCGTACCCATTAATTTTGACCATTCCGCTACCGATTTGGATGGCGATTCTATCGTCTATCGCCTTTGCGAACCACTCCAGGGGGCCAATCAGGCCGCCCCAATGCCTCAACCGCCCAATCCGCCACCCTATCAGCCCGTTACCTGGGTGAGCCCACCCTACGGGGTCAACAACATGCTGAACGGAACACCCGGTGACCCGCCGTTAACCATTCATCCTTCCACCGGACTGCTGACGGGTTTCCCCAATACTATCGGGCAGTTCGTAGTCGGTATCTGCGTCGAAGAATACCGAAATGGCCAACTTATAGGAACACTCCGACGCGATTTCCAATATAACGTCGGAGTATGCGGGCAGACCAATTCTGCCTTCTTCGCTCCCGAACTGCAATGCGGCAGCCTGACGGTCAATTTTCAGAATCAAAGCTCCAATGCGGATAATTTCCTGTGGTTTTTCAATGACCCCGCCCAACCCGGAGCCTCGTCCAGCCAGACTGATCCCGTATTCACTTTCTCTGATACAGGTCGCTACACCATCATGCTGGTAGCCGACCCCAATACCGTTTGCCAGGATACCGCCTACCGGGAGATTTACCTGCAACCGGGTTCGCTCATACCCCTCTTCGACTGGGAAATTATAGGATGCTCGGAGGATTCCGCCTTCGTTTCCGTCACCGATATGTCTTTTGATACCGTTTCGCAAATCGTCTCCCGATTCTGGACGATTCAACCCGGCAACCAGACGGATACGTCCCTTCAGCCGATATTTCTGCTGAGACAGAGCGGATTCTATACACTCACCCTGAAACTGACAGCCGCCAATGGCTGTACCAATACC
>CAYTNI010000182.1:0-3838 GCA_964439115.1 uncultured Saprospiraceae bacterium | reverse complement strand
CGGATTCTATACACTCACCCTGAAACTGACAGCCGCCAATGGCTGTACCAATACCCTGATAGACACCTTCGAATTTAATTTCCTCAATTTGGAGCCACCGGGAGCGGTAACCATCTGCAGGGGAGATACCGCAACCCTTACCGTAAGGAATTTCGGAAGTGGTACGGTTACCTATAATTGGGAGCCTCCCGCTGAAATAATTCAGGGTGCGGGTACGGCCTCGGTAAGGGTGAGTCCGGCCACAAGTACCTCAATTATGGTACGCGTACAAAACCAGGATGGATGTACGCAATCCTTTTCCATTCCGGTTACAGTTTCAGACAACCAGCTTCCGCTCCAGGCAAGTGCCATGCCTGACACCATCGCGCCCGGCGAGAGCAGTCAGTTGGAAGCCACCCTGAATCCCGGATATGCCTATATTTGGTCACCACCGCAAACATTGAATAATACGGGTATTTACAATCCTGTTGCAACACCTCTACAAACTACCGTCTATACCGTAAGGGTACGCGACAACCAAGGCTGTTCCAACCTGGCCACCGTAACTGTGGTGGTGCGCGATCCGGTATGCGAACGCCCCAATATTTATGTGCCCAATGGGTTCTCCCCCAATGGAGATGGCCGCAACGACATACTTTTTGTGCGAGGCAACAGCATTGACGAAATGGAGTTTACTGTTTTTGACCGTTGGGGCGAACGCGTATTTCAAAGCGACAACCCTTCCAATGGCTGGGATGGCACCTTCAGGGGTAAAATGCTGACATCTGATGTATATGCCTATTACCTTCGGGTACGTTGCTTCAATGGCCGTGAGTACTTTGAAAAAGGCAATATCACACTGATTCGCTGAATTAGATTGAATAACTTGATAGTAGCTTTTGTGATACCTGTCACAAAACTTTCTTAATAGCAGCAACATCTTTGTAGTGGAATGACAAAAGTCATTGTACTTTCCTAATTTTGTTCATCAAAAGAATGCTAATGGAGAAACTGATTGACCTTTTGAGCCAACCTTGGCACTGGGCATTTTCCGGTGCCATGATTGCATTGACGATGGTAACCCTCACCATGCTGGGTAGGAGCTTTGGGCTTTCACTCACTTTCCGCAATATGTGCACCATCAGCGGCGCCGGAAAAAAAATTCCCTTATTTGACATTGATATGTCGCAGGAATGGTGGCGAATGGTATTTGTTTTAGGAGGTCTTGCCGGCGGTTTCATTGCGGTCACCTTCCTCCCCAGCCCGGAGGCCGTTGCACTTTCTGATGCCACCACCAACCATTTGGCAGAATGGGGCCTCAACTACCCGGAAAGCGATGCTAAAGGGCTGGGATTCATTCCCACAGAGTTGTTCAACTTTGGCAATATTAAAGGACTACTGTTGGCAATCATTGGCGGTTTTCTGGTGGGCTTCGGTTCCCGATATGCGGATGGGTGTACCTCCGGGCATGCCATCAGTGGTTTGTCGCATCTTCAATTGCCTTCCCTGATTTCAGTAATCGGTTTTTTTATCGGAGGTCTGTTAATGACACACCTGATTTTGCCCATGTTGTTTTAATTCATTTAAACCAGAAAAAAACCAATGAAAAATATCGTCTTTTTTATAGTAGGAATATGGTTTGGTATTGTCATGACCAAATCTGAGGCCATTTCATGGTTCCGCATTCACGAGATGTTTCGCTTTGAAAGCTTCCACATGTACGGAATTATCGGAGTTTCCGTCATTTTAGGCGCTATAGCTATCTTTCTGCTCAAGAAATTTAAGGTCAAAACCCTTAGTGGAGAACCTGTTTCTTATACGCCGATACCACTCAACATAAAGCGCCATCTTATATCTGGCACTATTTTCGGATTGGGATGGGCGATTGTAGGTTGTTGCCCCGGGCCGATGTACGTCCTTATCGGCCAAGGCTACTGGATTATTCTGGTGGTGTTGGCCAGCGCGGTTTTGGGTACTTACACGTATGGCTTAGTCAGAGACAAGCTACCTCACTAACTAACGTTCATTAGTAATTCGATTTACAGTTGACTGGAATATCCATTGTTCTCTGTTGTTACAACAGCGTCACCCGGTTGGAAGTGACGCTGCGGGCGCTGAGTCAGCTCGAAATTCCGGTCGGCGTACCTGTGGAACTGCTGTTTGTGGATAATAATTCTACGGATGGTACTCCGGAACGGGCTGTGGAGTGGTGGGAGGAATATGGAAGTCCGTACCGGATAACGGTATTGAAGGAGGAGAAGCAAGGGCTTGGTTTTGCCAGGTTTTGTGGCATTAATGTCGCCCAATATGACCTTTTCCTGTTTGTGGATGATGACAATGAGCTGGCTCCGGATTATCTCCTGGAAGGTTATGCCTGTTTAAAAAGTCACCCCGATATAGGTATTCTTGGAGGTCTCAGTCACGGAATCTTCCAAAGCCCCCTTCCGTCATGGATTAACCCGGGATTTCCGTTCAAATCCCTGCTTTCTTCTATTGCCGTATCTACTCCGGAGCGTTCTCAAGCAGGATACTTAGATGGATACCAGGAGTTCATTTATGGCGCTGGCGCGTTTTTAAGTAGAAAAGTGGTTTCGCCTTATCTGAATCATGGTTATGACCTTATGCTAAAGGGTAGGGTAGGAAACCGCCTCCTTTCGGGCGAGGATGAAGAATTTTGTTGCTGGGCCAGATTGTTGGGATTGAGGCTGTATCGGTCTGATAAGCTTCATTTTAAACATCATATTACCTCAGGTCGCCTGCAGAAATCCTATTTTGAGCGTTTGTATTTTGGATTTGGGTATAGTTCGGTAGTTCTTGATATGTATCATGGAGTTCTCCAGGGTCATGTGCTCCCCCCTCAAAAAGTTAGTATTGAACGACGGGCTAGGCTTAAAATAATTATGCTGTCTATAGCAAACGCTATTATTGGTGGTTTCCTTAGTGATAAGATGTTTAAAGCCAGATTATTGATTCAATTTCAGCAAGGTATTACCCAATACCTGCGCGACAGACCCCAAGTTGAAGAAGTCCACGCCAAAATTCTGCAATTAGGGAAATCTCTGCACGATTAGTATCTTTGGCCTGAAAACATTCGACCATGATAAATCTTTGGCGTGGTATTCGAAAATTAACAGGAACCTACCGCTCTTTGGAAGATAGTGCTGAAAGTGCAGATTTTTCTGACATGGAACGAGCGGTATTGAGGAAGGTAGCCCCTTACACCATGACCAGTGCGGCTCGAGGAGTTGCGCTCATCCGCGCTGTGGAATACCTTGAAAAACAAAAGATTGCTGGAGATTTCGTAGAATGTGGGGTTTGGAAAGGTGGCAGCGTGATGACCATGGCGGAATGCCTGATTGCCGCAGGCTCAATTGACAGGGATATCTATCTTTACGATACTTTCGAAGGCATGAGTGAACCAACAGAAGAGGATAAGTCCTGGGATGGTAGAACTGCCGCACGACAACTCGCAGATGCCCCCAAAGAAGATATCCATTCGGTATGGTGTTATTCCACGCTTGAAGAGGTGCGTCAGAATGTAAACAGCACCGGGTATCCTAATGAAAGGTTGCATTTTGTCGAAGGAAAGGTGGAAGAAACCATTCCAGCCGTCATGCCCGATAAGATTGCTCTTCTTCGATTGGATACAGACTGGTATGAGTCAACCCGCCATGAGTTGATTCATTTATTTCCGAGATTGGTGGAAGGAGGTATTCTCATCATTGACGATTATGGTCATTGGGAGGGCTGCCGCAAGGCTGTTGACGAGTATTTTGAATCTACAGGTACTCGCATTTTTCTTTCCCGAATAGATTACACAAGAAGGATTGCCGTAAAGCAAAACTCTTAGAAAAATGTC
>CAYTNI010000181.1:0-6591 GCA_964439115.1 uncultured Saprospiraceae bacterium | reverse complement strand
GCGACCCGGTACATGTACTCGTCAATCACTGGCCTTCACGGCGAGGTGGCGAGGCGGCAACCCGCCCACTTCGCAATGCTGCCGCGCTGGTTTGTAAAAATGTAGCAGATTCGATTACAGCTGCAGATCCCAAGGCCAAAATCTTCATTATGGGTGACCTTAATGACGACCCCGTAAGCCCCAGTGTCCGGCAGGTGCTACAAGCTAAGGCCAATAAAGAAGATGCACCCAATCGAGGCTTCTTCAATCCATTCTATGATTTCTACCGCAAGGGAATCGGCACCTTAGCTTATCAGGACTCCTGGAACCTCTTCGACCAAATCATTCTTTCCCAAAGTTTGGTAAATACCAAAATTGGCGGTTACCAATACTACCAGGCTCGGGTTTTCAATCCGCCTTACTTATATCAGAACACCGGCCATTTCAAGGGTTATCCCCACCGTACCTATTCCGGCAGCACTTATATAGGCGGTTATAGTGACCACTTTCCCACCCTGGTGTATTTGGTCAAACCGGTCGAGTAATTCCCTGACTCCGCACTGCCATTTTCTATCCCAGCTCCTGTGATACCCCAAGGAAAGGCTGATGATAGAAACGCTTCCCAACAGCGCCGTACAATGCATTGGCCAAAGCGCCAATCACCGGCGGATAAGGGGGCTCTCCCAGTCCCGTGGGGTCAATATCGCTTTTTACGAAATGTACCTCAATGGATTTAGGAGCTTCACTATGCCGAATGAGTCGGTATTTGTCGAAATTGGATTGCTCCGGCGCACCTTGCCGGAAGGTAAGCTGACTGTAAAGCGCATGTCCGATACCATCCACCGTACCGCCCTCCATCATGTTGATGGCAGCATCGGGATTGACCACTATGCCGCAATCTGCCGCGCAATAAACTTTCTCAATGATGGGTCTGCCTTCTTCCATCTTGAGGTCAACTACGTTGGCGACATAAGAATTGTGACAAAAGTAGGCGGCAATACCCCGATGCAGGCCTTTTGCATTCGCCTTGCCCCAACCGGCTTTTTCAGCTACCAGTTTTAGTACTCCGGCATACCGCTCTGCCTCGTAGTCGTTATTTTGACCAACGGGATTGGTCTTGGCGCGTTCCAGCAGCTCGAGTCTAAATTCGAGAGGGTCTTTACCCATGGTTTCCGCCAGCTCATCCAGAAAGGCTTGTTCTGCACCGGCAATGAAATTGGAACGTGGTGCACGGAATGCCCCCACTGTAATATTGGTGGGGATAGACCATTCCTCGGCAAGGTAGTTGTCCACCGCGCCCGCCGGAAAACGATTGGCGGCCAGTGGGCTCTCCGGAATACCACCCGCGATGACATGGAATCCAAGCAGGTTGTTTTCGGCATCCAGGGCGGCTCTGTAGGTCACGTGATAGGCCGGGCGGTAATTGCCAAAGGTCATATCGTCCTCCCGGGTGTAAATCAGCTTAATCGGCGCATTCATTTTTTGAGAAATGACAGCAGCCTCCACGACGAAATGGCCATAGAGGCGTCGGCCGAATCCACCGCCCTGACGGGTCATTTGAATGTCTATCTTTTCCAGGGGCATTCCCAGGCGAGCAGACACGCTCTTTTCCATGAATTCCGGCGTCTGAATCGGGCCTACCAACTCCGCTTTATCCGGGGTGACATGCGCGAAGAAGTTCATGGGCTCCAGGGTGTTGTGGGCAAGGAATGGCGCTGTATAGGTTCGCTCGAGAATTTTGGCCGCTTTTTTGAAGGCGGATTCCGGGTCTCCGTCTTTGCGCACCACGGTGGCAAGTTTAGGTCCCTCAGTCTTCATTTTCTGTTGATGGTCGGTACTGCTTTCCATTCCCGAAGGGGTGGTAACCTTCAGGCTTCTTCCAAAGAGGTCAACTTCCTTGTATTTTTCCGGTGCGGGCTCCCATTCCAGCCGTAAAGCCTTTTTGGCATTCATCACTTCCCAAGTGGAGGTACCCACTACCACCACTAAGTTTTGAAAAGCGCTGTTGTCTGCCCAGCTTTCCTCATAGCCATCGTTGTAGGTTTGGATGGTGAAGATGTCTTTGATGCCCGGCATAGAACGTGCTGTACTGTCATCCATGGATTTTAGCCGCATACCAAAAGCCGGCGGATGTGCAATCATAGCAATCAACATGCCCTCCCGATAATAGTCTAAGCCATAGAGGGGTTTCCCGGTGACGATTTTCAGTCCATCTACATTCCGGCGGGAGGTTCCGATGATGCTAAAATCTTTTTTATCTTTCAGCTCTACCTCCTCTGGCACTGGAATTTGAGCGGCCGCGGAGGCCATTTCACCATAAGTGGCCGTTTTGCCAGATTTTTCGTGGCTGAGTACTCCCGCGGAGGTAGTGATTTCTGCTGCCGGAACCTGCCAGGCTTTTGCTGCTGCTTCTCTGAGCATGGTACGCGCCGAGGCGCCTGCCATACGAAGGCTCTCCCATCCCTGGCGTATGGATTGGCTGCCGCCTGCCAACTGCCGCGTAAATACGGACGTATTCAGTGGAGCCTGTTCCACAATAACATGCTTCCAGTCCACATCCAGTTCCTCAGCCACAATCATCGGCATGGAGGTTTTGACGTTTTGTCCAATTTCGGGATTGGGCGACATGATGGTCACCACGCCGTTATCTCCGATTTTGAGAAAACCGTTGATGTCAAACCATTCCTTGGGCATGGTCAATGCTTCCTCCGGTTTGGATTGGCAGGACGCAAGCCAACTGAAACCGAGCATCATGCCGCCACCGGCTAAGCTGACGGTTTTTAAGAAAGTACGGCGTCCGTATGAAGTTTTGACGACAGTCATTTTGGTGTGTTTGGATGGTTTAAGAATTGGCTGCTGTCTTAATGGCGGCCTTGATTCTGGTATAAGTTGCACAGCGGCAGATATTGCCGTGCATGGCCGCCTCAATTTCAGCGTCGTTAGGCTTGGGATTGGCCTTCAGTAAAGCAGCAGCATTCATAATCTGCCCGGCCTGGCAATAACCGCATTGGGCAACATCATGCTCCAGCCATGCCTGCTGCACGGGATGATCGCCCGCTTCAGAAAGCCCTTCAATGGTGGTAACGGCTTGCGTACCAACCTGAGAAACAGGCAGCGAACAGGATCGCACTGCCACATCGCCCAGATGAATCGTGCAGGCCCCGCATTGGGCAATTCCGCACCCGTACTTGGTACCTACCATCTGGAGATGGTCCCGCAGGACCCAAAGCATAGGGGTGGAGGGGTCAACATCCACTTCTTGCTTTTTTCCGTTCACATTCAATGTAAAAATGGCCATTGGGCAATTACTTTAAAAGGTTTACAGGTTTTCTCAAGGAGGGATTTTTAACCCAAACCATAGAGAGCAATACTTCAAATTGTCAGGCAAATATCCTTTTTTGGGGCCAATTATCCATACTTTTATCCGAAAAAGTGTCCCGGAAAAAGTGATATTTTTAGTGAGTATCCGGCAGGCAGTGTAATATCCTGCCTGCCGGAAAAAATCAGGCTTTGTGCTTTATCCGCCAACGCCCTCCCACATAGATGTTTCGACCGAAAATCGGACCCCACACCAGGGTACTGTCAAAATAAGGGCCAAAGGGGTCATCCGAAGCGATGATGGGCCGCCTTTGTGTAAACCCAAGGAGGTTTTCCGCACCGATATACAGGTCGTAGGCTTCACCCCATCGCTTGCTGATTTGCGCATTGGCGAGGAAAAAATCGGGTGAGCGCTCTTCAATCTGATAGATAGTAGGATTGGCAGCAGTAGAGGGTATCCTTTTGGCACCCTGCCAATTTAGGGTAAAATCAAGATGCAAGTCGCTTTTGGTAGCATAAGCCATATTGAAAAATGCCCGGTGACGCGATAGGAGTGGTTTCTCCCTGAACTCACCGGAGAAGGTCATTTTCACATCATTAAAGCGATAGGCCAGGCGGGCATCCAGGCGCGGCAGAACCTCCACGTCGAGTTGGGCCATGGCACTGTTCGACCGGGAACGACCGTCGAGATTATAAATTAGCAGCCTTTGAGCCTCTTCGAAGTCCACTATTATCTGCTGTTGGAATGTGGTGTGGTAGGCACCAATGGTGAGGGTCGCAGGTCGCTTCCCGACGGAGAATCCTTGTGTCAGGTTGGCACCAAAATTCCAGGCCACCTCCGGATTCAGTCCGTAGGGAGTATCTGGAGTAATACTTTGAATGATGATATTCCTTCCTGAAGCCCAGATGCCGAGATTTTCGGCAAGGATGCTGGCCGTTCGTTGTCCGCGGCCTCCTGAAAGCCGGATGACGGTCAGGTCGCGGGGCGTCCAGGAGAGATGCAGACGCGGTGTAAAGAATAGCCCGAAGTTGTTGTGGTGGTCGGCGCGCATACCCGCTACAGCGGTGAACTGTTCACCAGCTTTCCATGTGTATTCAGCAAAAACACCCGGAATGTATTCATCGCGGAGGAAAGTCTGGTTCGGTATGCGCTCCTGGAAATTATCCCATTGGAAGCTGCTTCCTATCCGATACTGGTGGTTGGTATTCCCGAGGATATTCTGGTAAATAAAATTGGCATACGCCGATTTTTGATCACCATTGTAGTCGCGCAGTCCAAAGTAGGAACGATGTTCGTGTCGGATACCGGAAAATTGAAACCCAAGGCTTTTATAGGGTTTTTGAGGGAATACCTTTCCCGCCTTGGCCCATATTTCCCCTCGCCTGGTACGCACCTCGGCACCCCACCAATGCCCATAATGGGTTTCGACATCATCGTGAAAGCCTCTTATCCCGCTTTGATCGTTGAGCAGTGCTCCTTTTAGGCCAAACTGAACCTGCCAGCCGTTGTCCGCAGCGTACTTCCAGCGTTGAATGCCGACCAGTGCTTTGCTGAGCGGGTTATCGAGGAAGGAATCCCCGTTTTGGTCGTGCGTCCCTGTCTGATTTTTGGCATGAAGGAGCAGTCCGGTACTCCAGCGTTTTCCCAGCTTTTGGCTTAAATTGAGATTGCCTTCGTAGCGCCCCATTTCGGCGGCATATAGGTTGAGATACATCAGGTCAGTATCTTCCGGCTTGCGCAACTCAACGTTGATCTGACCTGAAATGGCTTCAAACCCATTGACCACCGATCCTGCGCCCAGGCTGAGTTGAATCCCTTCAATCCATGGGCCGGCCGTATAGTTCAACCCGTTCAGTGCCGCAAGGCCACGCACATCAGGCATATTTTCGCGGGTCACTTGTATGTTGGGGCCGGATAAGCCGAGAAGCTGAATTTGCCTTGCTCCCGTAACGGCATCGGTAAAGCTTACATCCACGGACGGGGTCGTCTCAAAACTCTCAGATAGGTTACAGCAGGCCGCTTTGAGCAGTTCCCGCTCACTGATAACCTGAACCTGAATGGGTGCAAAAAAGGAGACTTCTGTCGCCTTCCGGCGATAGGTCACCTCTACCTGTTCGAGATTGAGGGTGTTGGAGAGGGTTACTTCCAGGTCAAAGCCCGGCTTTACCTCCACCGTGTCGGCGAGAAAGCCGACATAACTGATGACTAATTGACGGTTGTCATTCACCAGGGGCAATTCAAAATAACCGGCTGTATCAGAGGTAGTGCCCAAGCTAGTACCCAGCCAAAACACAGAAGCGCCGACAAGGGGCGTGTCCTGGCCTTCCAACACTCTTCCGCGTACTGTTTGGGGCGTGCGAGACGGGGGAGTGGCACTACGGTCGTACAGACAACATTCGTGCAAATTCTGATAGACTTCGTCGGGGGCCTTTACCAGCTCGGTATCATGCCCAACCGCAGCGATGGCCCGATGCAGCGTATTGACCTCGAAGCGCAAGGGATTGACGGTTAGTTTAAGGATATGAGTTTTAATACTCCAATCGGCTGCCCGAACGCCAGAAACCTGAAGGGCAGCTTTTTCGATGCGCTCCTTGCACATACCGCAAACGCCGTTAACCCAGATTTCTATGTTATTGGTGGACTGAGCCACTGCCGAATTGCTGAAAATAAAGGTGGCTGCAATCAACAGCACTATTTTCGCAAAATTCATGTTATGAGATTTTGAGAATGATCAAAAGAATTTCAATGCTTCCCAGGGAAGAAGATGATCAGACTCTGCGCGGGGGCTGCCAGATGGCGTATTGGTAATCGAAGTGATAAGCCTTTCGGAAAACAGGCATTTCCCGGAAAGCGGGTTCATAAAATACCGCAAGCATAGCGGGTAAAAAAGCAGATGCCACATGTCCGCAGCAGGAACAATGGCACATGCTGTTGCATTGGCTGTGATCCTCGTTGCTGTGCTTCTGGCAGTGACCGCTTTCCGAACCAGCTTCCAAGGTTGTTTTTTGGGGTTGCGTTTTCTTGCAGCATCCGGACTTTGCTTCCTGATGACAGGTACTTTCCAACACCATCATACCCGCTTCAACACAGGGCGAAAGCACCATGCAGGTAGCAACTATCCAAAGTATGGTGATGGAAAATTGTTTCATGTTAAGTGCAAAGATAAGGTCTTTTGCCGCTTTTTGCAACTCATTTTCCTATGTTTAGGGTGGATGAAGGTGTCAGTACCATATCTTTCATATCAAATACCCCTTTTTTTCCTATAATCCATTCGGCGGCGCGCAAGGCTCCTG
>CAYTNI010000180.1:1247-6625 GCA_964439115.1 uncultured Saprospiraceae bacterium | reverse complement strand
GAACTGACCGCCGGATTCCGGTTTCTGAGGAAGGTACAGTATTTGGATTGAGGGAATTGGTTATCCTGTTGATTTTCAATGGATATATCGACACAGCAAATTCAATCAATGATTCTCCGCAGCGAACATCTCGATAAATTTTATGGACAGCGACAGGTAGTGCGCGATGTCTCCCTGGAGGTTCACCAGGGTGAAATTGTTGGTCTCCTCGGGCCAAACGGGGCGGGCAAGACCACCACTTTCTACATGGTGGTGGGCTTTATCAAACCCAACGCGGGGCGGGTTTTTCTCGACCAACAGGAAATAACCTTCATGCCCATGTACCGGAGGGCGCGCTTCGGGATTGGCTATTTGCCGCAGGAGGCTTCCGTGTTTAGAAAATTGACGGTAGAGGACAATATCCGGGCCGTACTGGAACTGACGGACCTAAAATCCGCTCAGCAAAAGGAAAAATTGGAATCCCTCATCGAAGAGTTTGGCCTTACCAAAGTGCGTCGCAGCCGTGGAGATACCCTCTCAGGGGGTGAACGGCGACGCACTGAAATCGCCCGCGCCTTAGCTACCGACCCCAAATTTATCCTTCTGGACGAACCCTTTGCAGGTATCGACCCTATCGCTGTAGAGGATATCCAATCCATCGTGTCGCGGCTGAAGGATAAAAATATCGGCATCCTGATTACCGACCACAACGTTCAGGAAACCCTCTCCATTGCAGATAGAGCCTATCTGCTCTTCGAAGGGGGTATTTTGAGATCCGGAACCGCGCAACAATTGGCAGATGACGAAATGGTCCGCAAGGTTTATCTCGGCAAGCATTTTGAGTTGCGCCGAAAAAGCAGTGAGGTGTGATGTACAAAATATTGATTCTGTTGATTTTATGTTGTTGTTTTGCATCTGCATGCGAGGAAGAACCACCGGCTTTTCTCAGCAATGAGCAAATTGAAGAATTGGATTCACTGTTAACTAATGCTATTCCCCAGGAACGGAAACGCGAGGACAGTATCTGCGCAACGAATTTCGATACACGTTTGCGCCATCTCGTGGATTCCCTCCTTCTTGCCCGAAGGGCTGAGGAAGTACGACTCCGACAAATTATTCCGGTTCAATGAAAAGGTACAGCTTGCATTGGTATTCCGTATGGTTTGTACTCTTAGCCATGGCTTCAGGGGCTTGCCACGACGAAAGCCAACGCGCAGAACTCGAAAGGCAGTTGCTAGAGAGCAGGTTGGAGGAACGCCTGGAGACAGTCCGACAAATTCGACGCACGGAGTGTGCACAACAACTGCTGGATTCAGCGCGATACCTGGTTGATTCACTATGGGTACTGGAGGCGTTTCAGTCATTGGATACTTTGCATCGGCCATTTAAACCATCCCGCCCTGAGCCGCCGGCTGCGGGAAATTCGCTGGAAACCTTAACCGTGAAACCGTTGTTTCCGGATTCCATAAGACCAAAAAAAATTCAGTAATGATAATTGTACAATTGGTGGCAGGGTTAATCCTGCTCATTGTGGGCGCAGAAGGATTGGTGAAAGGGGCTTCCCGCATTGCTGCTTCTTTGGGGATTACGCCCTTAGTGATCGGGTTAACGGTGGTATCATTTGGCACCAGCTCACCGGAACTGGCCGTGAGCATCATGTCCAGTATTTCCGGCAACCCTGAAATTGCTCTGGGTAACGTGGTGGGAAGTAATATTTTTAATGTACTCTTTATTCTTGGGGTTTCTGCGCTGATTATTCCCTTGGTCGTTCACCAGCAGCTTATTCGAATTGATGTTCCTATTCTGATTGGTCTTTCCTTACTCACTTGGTTGCTCGCATTGGATGGTCAGTTCCAGCGATGGGAGGGTATGCTATTTATTCTGATGGGCGCAGCATACACCTGGATGCTGATTAGAATTAGCAAAAAGGAAAAGCACAAAGCCATCAAGAAGGAATACGAGGAGGCCTTCGGAGAAGAAAAGGAAGCATCAAAGCCACAAAATCAATGGTTGTCGGTACTTTTTGTCCTGGTAGGACTGGCTTTGTTGTTGCTTGGTTCGAGGTGGTTGGTCAACAGTGCTGTTGCCATAGCCCAGAATCTTGGTATCAGTGACCTGGTCATTGGCCTCACCATTATTTCTGCCGGCACCTCCCTGCCCGAAGTAGCTACTTCAGTAATCGCTGCAATACGTGGAGAGCGGGATATTGCTGTGGGTAACGCCATAGGCAGCAATTTATTCAATTTATTTTTTATCCTTGGAATTGCCTCCTCAGTAAGCGAAGGTGGATTAACGGTGCCTGAATCAGCCATCATATTCGACTTGCCGGTAATGACCATCGTGGCAATTGCCTGTCTGCCCGTATTCTTTACCGGCAAAAAAATAGACAGATGGGAAGGGCTTATCTTCCTGGGGTATTACATAGCCTACACCGTATATCTCATTCTTTCCAGCCAGAAGAGTGTTGCGTTGGAAACCTACCACAATGCCATGTTGTGGTTTGCTCTGCCATTGACGGTAATCACCGCGCTGGTGTTGGTGTGGAAAGACTATAAAGGAAAACAAAAAACAAAAAAACATTGAAGGTACTTCCATTAACAATTTTGCTCGTTGCTTTATTTTGTTTCACTACCGATATTCAGGCTCAGCCGGATACCAGCCGGACAGTTGCTGAAAAGTGGCTAAAACCAAAGCCGGGCGAAGCGTTGAAGGCAGGGGCAATGATACAGTTTTGGTCCACCTACACCATGGGGCAGGAGGTTTTCGATGCTCAGACGAAAACCTACCAGTCAGTGGACAACCGCCTCAACCTTTACCTTCGCCGAGCGCGGTTTGTCTTACGCGGTGAGCCTTACGCCGGGCTTAAATACTATATGGCGATGTACTTTGACCAGGCGGGGCATGATTTGCTTTCAGCTACCCAGGGAGGTACGAATCCTGCTGAACCCGCTGTAGGCATTTGGGATGCTTTCATACAATGGCGCATGCCCCTGGAGAGCGATGCGCTTCATCTTACTGCCGGGTGGTTCAGACCTCAGTTTCAAAGAGAGTCTATCACTTCGGCATGGGCGGTAGCATCCATGGAGAAGTCCATGTCGCAAAATTATGTGCGTACCCAACTCACCGGGCGTGGCCCCGGGCGTGCAGCAGGAATAAATCTCGGCGGTATGGCAAAAGGAGAAAACTGGTCAGTGCTTTACAATACCGGACTTTTCAATCCTTTGCTTACTGGTTTTGGCGGCAGTTCCGTGGGCATTCACTTTTCACCATTGTGGACTACCCGGGTATCTCTTGGCATCGGTGACCATGAAATCGACCAATACGGTATTTCTTACGCCATGAATTTCTATGGACGCCGCAAAGGCATCTCCTTAGACTTAAATTTTGCCCGACAGGGGCAAACGGATGCTTTTCTTAACTCCATGGCCTACGGAGGCGGCTTTCTGGCTAATTACGGTGGCTGGACTATTGACGGGGAATGGATGTATCTCCACCGCAATGGGTTAAATGATGCAGAGGCTAAAGGAGCAACCGGTCATATTCGAGCGGGATATAACATCCCCGTCGGTCGGTTTGAACTTCAGCCTGTTGTCATGGCAATGTCGTACCAGGGTGCTTTGGATGAATCCGGCCAGGCAGATGCCAAAGCATTGAAAATGTCTTCGGGTACGGAGCAAACGCTTGATGTGGGGGTTAATTTACACCTCAGCCCACGAAACCTGGTGCTTCAATTGCATTATACCATGCATCAGGGTGATGCGGGCTTTGCCGGAGCCGGCTCTACGGTCAATGCCTTTTTCAGTCAGCCGCAGGTAGGCGCCATCCGTCGGGGCAATTGGATAGGGCTGGGCTTAAATGCTATTTTTTAAGCCCCTGCCGAACACGTGGGTCAGCCAAAGCGTACAATAAATCAGATATAAAAATGCCTGTCATGGTGAGGCCTGCACCCATCATCAGGATGGTAAATACCACCGGCCAATCCCGCGCAAAAATAGCTTCCACGGAAAGCTTGCCCATACCCGGAATGCCAAATATGACTTCAATGACCACCGAGCCTGCCAGAATAGAGGGGAAAACGGATCCTATAAGGGTAATCAATGGGAAAAGCGCATTAGCCAGGGCGTGTTTCCATATCACTCGGCGTTCTGAAAGCCCTTTGGCTCTGGCCGTCTGTATGTAATCCATGCCCAATACTTGCAACATACCGCCCCGCATCTGTCTTGCGATAAAGGCAAGTGCGCCGAGGGTCAGGCAAAAAACCGGCAGGAAGATATGAGCTGCCTGGTCACTCCATCTTTGCCACCATGGGGAACCGGCATCAAGCTCGCTGAGACCGGAGCTGGGGAACCAGTCGAGGCCATACTCAGGGGTAGTCAGAAATACCTGTAGCAAGGTGGCCAACCAAAATACCGGAAGTGAATAAGCCATAAAGAGGATGACTGTAGCCCATCGGTCAAACCGACCACCTTCTCGTTGTGCCGACCGCACACCAAGCGGAATGGCAAGACCAAAGGCCAGCAGCAAGGCAACCAGGTTGAGTCTGAAGGTCCAGCGGAGTGCTTCTCCAACTTTTCGACCTACCGGCCGCCCGTCCTGATAGGATGCGCCGAAATCACCCTTTAGCACACCGGTCAGCCAGTGATGATACTGATTGTCGAGTCCGTACCAATGCCATGCCGGAATGAAAAGTTGATACCGCATGAAGGTGGACTTAAGCGCGGGAAAATTCTCCTGGATGCGACTTATAGGGTCTGTCAAATTTGACTGGAGGATACTATCGCTTTTCACCTGAGCCTGAAGCTGGTTAAGGCGCGATTGTATGGCTGAAATATTGCTTATGCTGCCCAATTCGCGCAAATTCTGGGCTACAGCACTTGCCCCTGACAAAGCGGAGGCTTTTTGAAAAGCCGCATTAATCTGCTGGAAATGCGTTTGTACTGCCGGCCAGTTCCCACATTGCCCCAACAAAATTTCCATAGCTTCCCGGCGTTCTTTGTGTAAAATCCTGTAAAGCGTATCCGGATGAGCTGAGCTGCGCAAAGCAAAATAAAATGCCGGCTTATCAAGGCCTAGCATGCGAGCTGTTTCCTCATACAGGCGGTCAGATTCTGTAGCAGAGGATGAGACGACAGCGCTGTTGCGCAACGCCACAGGGTCTCCCGGAGCGGATTTACTCAGCGCGAACGCCAACAGGGATATGATAATCCCGGTCGGGAAAAACCACAAAAGCCGCCTTATCAGAAACGGCATCATTTTTTCAGGCGAAGTGTATTGGCGGCGTATCCCGGATAGATAGAAGAGGGTACAGCCTCAAATCTTTTGTGAATGGCCACCCTGTCCTGAGGTGCAAACAAATAGATTTCCGGTTGTTCATCGTAGATGATTTCCTGCAATCTCTT
>CAYTNI010000180.1:0-1147 GCA_964439115.1 uncultured Saprospiraceae bacterium | reverse complement strand
ACATTTTTGGAGATTTCGCGGTTGGCAGTCATCAGGTAAGAGAGCGAAAGTTCCTCTCTTTTTCCATTGATTTCTTTATCCAGAAAACCGTTGTTATCTGAATCCGACCAGCCGGCCTCTTCGAGCAGCGCCTTGGCTTTTGCGATATCCTGTGCGATGGGTTTGAGCTCTTTATGGTAATAAGGTGTGGAAGGATGTACCGGACCGTTCACCGGTTGGCCATAGCCGTAGAAGATATTTTCGATGATTTCAGCGGGGTTCATGGCGTAGGCGAGGGCTTGACGCACGCGTTTGTCAGAGAGTTTGGGGTTGGTGGTGTTGGTGTAAATAAAAAAATTGGCCAGTGCGGGCGGTGAGAAAAGGTTGTACCGCTCACTGACCAAAGGCGTGTTGGCTAACTCTTTGAAGTCTTTGGGATCAATGCTGGAAACTGCATCAATTTCCTCCGCTTTCAGCGCACTTAGGGCTGCCACCGCATCCGGAATAATTTTGAATGTGATTTGATCGGGATAAGCCGCCAGGGCGGGTGCTTTTTCCTCGAGTGCATTGCCCCACCAATCAGTCTTTTTCTCCAGGGTAATGCGCTGTCCGGTTTCCCACGCATTGAGCTTGTAAGGACCGCTTCCTGTTACGCCGGTACTTTCCCTGGAAAACAGCTCCGCACTGAAGGATTCTGCAAATTGTGCAAGGCGCGGATCTGATTCTGCCAGCGCAGCTATTCCTTCCGCGTTAAGGAATTGCTGAAAGGGAATGTCCTTCAACAACCCCGCCTTATCGTAGTGGCTTTCCTGCATAACGGGTACTGCCGCCCCGATGGCTTCTTCCGCAAGGATATATTTTTCGCTAACCACAGTGAATTTCCGGGGATTATTGGCATCTATAGAAAGATCTTTGATAAACGCCAGATAGGGTCGCAAGCGTTGTGCCGGCACTTTGGGATTCAGGGCTGCCTTGAGCGAGAAGACAAAATCGTTGGCAGTTATGGGCGTACCATCATCCCACTTGGCTTCTTGTCTTATTTCGTAAGTAAACTCGATAAGGCTGTCGCTCCTTTCCTCACGACGAGGGAGGGACTCGGCCAATTGAGGAATAAACTCCATGGTGGCCTGGTCTTGTACTACCAGATAGGAGAAAATCTGTTCATATA
>CAYTNI010000179.1:0-6677 GCA_964439115.1 uncultured Saprospiraceae bacterium | reverse complement strand
CAATGGCGGTAGGCTCACCCTGCGCTTCTGCCTGGTAGTAGTCGAGGTAACAATGCGTGGTAGGCGTCATGATGACTTTGTGACCTTGCTGCGCCGCAGCGATACCGCCGGCAATACCTCTCCAGGACATGACGGTGGCATTGGGGGCCAGGCCGCCTTCCAAAATTTCATCCCAACCGATAATTTGCCGTCCTTTGCTGTTGAGAAAGCGTTCGATGCGGCGTATAAAATAACTCTGCAGCTCATGTTCGTCCTTCAGGCCTTCCTTATGGATGAGGGACTGGCAGTGGGAACAGGATTTCCATCGGGTCTTTGGGCATTCGTCCCCGCCGATATGGATGTATTCACCGGGAAATAAATCCATGACTTCGGTCAGCACATCCTCCAAAAAGGTAAAGGTATTTTCCTTGGGACAGAACACATCGTCAAAAACGCCCCACTTGGTGGCTGCCTCGAAAGGACCGGGCGTGCAGGCCAATTCGGGATAAGCGGAAAGGGCGGCCAGGGCATGGCCGGGCATTTCAATTTCCGGTACAATGGTAATTTGGCGTTCGGCAGCGTAGCGCACCACCTCGCGGATTTCATCCTGGGTATAATAACCGCCATAGCGCTGGCCGTCAAAACGGTGGGGTTTATCGCTGTAATGGCCGACCAGCGTCTCCTTGCGCCAGGCGGCAATTTCCTGAAGTTTGGGGTATTTTTTAATCTCTATCCGCCAGCCCTGGTCTTCGGTCAAATGCCAGTGAAAACGGTTAAACTTGTGCAAGGCGAGCAGGTCAATATATTTCTTGATAAAATCCACCGGAAAAAAGTGTCTTCCCACGTCAAGGTGCATGCCGCGATACGGAAAACGAGGCTTGTCGCGGATACTTACCGAGGGAACCTCCCAGGATTTGGGCTGCAATTTTCCGGAATTTTCAAATGCGGCGGGCAGCAATTGCCGGAGGGTTTGCACTCCGTAGAATGCGCCGGCGGGATGACTGGCGGCAATGCGTACTTTTCCCGGTCTGACGTCCAGTTGATACGCCTCCTCCCCTTCGATCTGTCCGTCCCAGGTCAATTCAATGATACCACTCGGCGCCGTGGCCGTTTGCGGCGGCATGGTTACTCCCCTATTGCCAAGGAAATCGCTGAGGTAGCGCCCAACGGTGGTCCAGGCGGCATCGCGGGTGTCGTATTGAAGGAGCGTTCGTGAGTTGAGTGTAAACACTCCGGTTCCCCACTCCAATGAAGCAGGTTTGGGAATAATGGGTGGCTTTTGTTGCCCGAGAGAAATATTTAATAAAATCATTGTATTTAAAACAATGATAAACAATTTTTTAAACATAATATTTAATTTAAATGTCTGTTCTGATCCAAAAATGGCGTTGGCCATATTGCACTTTTTTGATGATTCCGAGGTCCTGAAGTTGATCGAGCACCCGCGGCTGACCGCCGCCCTGGTGAATAAACTCGAGCACTTCGGCATCCTGCATGGGATGTACTGCGAGGATGGCGGGAAGTCGGGCTTCCACATCGGTACCGGCCTGAAAATGGGCTTCCGGGTATCCGATGATAAGCTCCACTTTGGGAAGCACTTCGGAAAAGATGGCGAAAGCGGCGGCAATCACGGAGGCTTCGGGTGCTTTGGCCCAGGATTCAAGGGGAGGTCTGGTGGGCACGCCGATGTAGGCCACCTGAGGGCGAAGCCTGGAAAGGTATTCGGCTGTGGCGCGAAGATACTCCGGCGCGTCGTTGATGCCCGCGCAAAGCATGGTTTCGCTGACGAGTTTTCCCTTAAACTGCCGGGCGAATGCCAGGGCGCCTTCCATGATTTGCGATAGGGAGAGATGTTTTTGCGGCCTGTTGATACGCCGCCAGGGCAATTCATCCACGGCGTCGAATTTGAGCGAAACCCAATCGGCTGCGGCGAGGTCGGCGCGCACATCAGCCCGCCAGATCAGGGAGGCATTGCTGAACACCGCAACCGGTTTGTGGAGGGTTTTCAGCAGAGCGATGGTTTCGCCCAGGCGAATGTCGAGCGTGGGTTCGCCGTCAGGTACGATGCTCAGGTAATCAATTTGAATGCCATCCCGTTCGGCTTCCTCCAGGCGCGCGGAGACGGCGTGGTATATCTCGCGGGGGGTAAAAAAGACACTTCGCGCATATTGGGGATGATGCGTGCGCCCCGCCTGGCAATACACGCAATTATACGAACAAGCCTTGGGTGTAAGAGTATTGTTGATGCCCAGACTTTGCCCAAGGCGGCGCGATGGAATAGGACCGTAAACTAAGGGATTGCTGTCCATGTGCCAAAATTTAATGCCCTTAAAGGTAGGAAATTCCCCTATTTTTGCAAGCCGAATTCATTTTTGATGCAGCGCATACCCTCACTTTACTTTGCCGCAAGCCCTCTGGGAGGCCGTGGCGTATTTTCAGCAGCCCCCATTCCGGAAGGTTCTCTGATAGAAATCTGCCCGGTGATTGTTTGTCCGCAGGAAGATTTACCCATCATTCACAGCACGAGGCTGCACGATTATTATTTTTTGTGGGGTGATGATCAGAAGGAATGTGCCATCGCCCTTGGGTTTGGATCGCTTTACAACCATTCCTTCGATCCCAATGCCATTTATATGCCCGATTTCAACGGGGATGTCATCACTTTTTACAGCTTGCGCGATATCGAAGCAGGCGAGGAAATTACGGTAAACTACAACGGCGACCCGGAAGATCCCCAACCATTATGGTTTGAGGACGAGCAGGGATAATTCCATGATGTCTGTGAACCCTTGTGGCTTTCTTGATGTTTTCGCCTATCTTTTGGCATTATGCCATAGATTTTCAATTTAAGTATGTCAAGATCTGCTTCGCTCGCCGTTCCAAGACCATCGCAACAATGGCTCGGCTTTCTCATCCTGGGCATCCTGGCTCTCACCTGGGGAAGTTCGTTCATCCTCATTAAAAAAAGTTTGGGCATTTTTAATCCTACCCAGGTCGCTTCCCTCCGATTGGGCATTACGGCCGTGGCGCTTTTTCCGGTCATGCTGGGGAAATTTAACACGGTAAAATGGCACAAATGGCCCTGGTTTCTGGCGGTGGGGCTTTGTGGCACTGCCATCCCCGCCTTTCTGTTTTCATTCGCCCAGCAAAAGGTGAGCAGTTCGGTGGCGGGTATGCTCAACACCCTCACGCCGCTATTTACTTTAGTACTGGGCATCATCTTTTTTCAGGGAAAACTGATTCGTTCCAAGGTGATGGGCGTATTGCTGGGCTTAGCCGGCGCTGCGGTACTGATTTTTCTGGGACAAAAGGGCGCCCTTTCGGGCAGTATCGGCTACAGTATGCTCATCGTACTGGCCACTGTATGTTATGGCGCCAACCTGAACATTGTAGCCTCCCAATTCCAGGATACTCACTCCATGACGTTGAGCGCGGTATCTTTTTCCATGGTGGGCATTCCCGCCTTAATCTATCTGGGTTTTGGTACAGATTTCCTGGAACGCATGGCTCACCAACCCGATGCCTGGACCGGGTTAGGCTACGTGGCCATCCTTTCCTTAGGCGGCACGGTCATTGCTTCTATACTGTTTTTTAGGCTGGTACAACAAACCAGCGCCGTATTTTCCTCCACCGTGGCCTACCTGATGCCCATCGTGTCCCTGATCTGGGGATTTTGGGATGGCGAACCGCTTACCGTGTTCCATTTCGCGGGCATTGTGCTGATCATGGCCGGCGTGTATCTGAGCCGTCGCTAATCTTCCTTAAACCATCCCGAGTACATGATGTAAGCGTTGGCAATGCGCTCGATGCTGTCTTTAAACTGCTCAGGACTGATGGCCTTCACCTTCTTCGCAGGTATGCCGGCATAAATGTGTCCGGACTCTAAACGACTATTTTCCAGCACAATAGCTCCTGCTGCAATCAATACATTGGACTCCACCACCGCATGATCCATCACGATGGCGCCCATGCCCACCAACACGTGGTCGTGGAGGGTACAGCCGTGCACGATAGCCCGGTGCCCGATGGATACGTCATCGCCAATGACGGTGCCGGCCCGCTGATAGGTTCCGTGAATAATGGCTCCATCCTGAATATTGACCTTATTGCCGATGCGAATGCTGTTGACATCCCCGCGAACGACGGCCTGAAACCATACGCTACACTGGTCGCCCATGATGACATCGCCTACAATGGTGGCGTTTTCGGCCAGATAACAATCTTTACCAAACTGTGGCTCAAAACCCCTTACTTCCTTAATGAGGGCCATAATTATTCATTTTTCACCTCAAAGTTAAGGCTTTGAAGCCTTTATTTTTGAAATGCCACGTCAAAATCCGTTCTTTGTGGCAAATTTAAGTCTATGAACCGCGAAATCCACGCCTGGCACAGCCCGCATTTGCAAAAAAACATGGAATTGGTGATGTACGGCCACTTCGGATTTTCCCTGTTGCTGTTGCCCACCGCCGCCGCGGATTATCTGGAATACGAGCGGTTTTTGATGATTGATGCGCTCAAGCCGCACATCGAGGCCGGCAAAATCAAGGTTTTTTCCATCAACAGCATCAATGCCGAAAGCTGGTTGAACAACCGCATGCACCCTCGCCACAAAAGCATCCGGCACAATCAGTTTAATGAGTATGTCTATCACGAGGTGCTTCCTTTCATCAAACACAAAACCAGTCAGGATACGCCCATTATTGTAGCCGGTGCTTCCTTAGGCGCATTGCACTCTGCCAACCTGTTTTTCAGAAGACCTGACCTCCTCGACGGCGTCATCGCCATGAGTGGCAACTACGATCTGAGTACCTACACCAAGGGGTATCACGATCAGGATGTGTATTTTAATTCGCCGATGCAGTATCTGCCCAATCTGACCGATGAATACTGGCTCGGCCATATCCGCAAAAGTCGCCATATCCATATTCTGACCGGCTCTGGTTCCTACGAAACTCCGGAGGCGACCATCCAGTTTTCCCAAATGTTGCACAGCAAAGGGATTCCACACGAATTGGACGTATGGGGGCACGATATGCCGCACGACTGGCCCACCTGGAGAGCCATGTTGCCCTACTACATCGCCTCCCGCTTTTAAGTGCGGCCGGCCTTTGGCCCTTCCACCTAAAATTCAGGCCTTATGAAAAATTGGCTCCTCTTGATTCTTGGGGTTGCGTTGCTCGGAATTACGAAGCTTTCCGCGCAGCAGGTACCTAAAGATATTCCTTACGTCTGGCCGGAAAATCCGCTGGTGCGTCAAAAATTGGATCAGTGGCAGGATTGGAAGTTTGGCGTGCTCATTCATTGGGGCCCTTACAGTGAATGGGGCGTGGTGGAAAGCTGGAGCCTTTGTCCGGAGGACGAGCCCTGGTGCGTGCGGCGAGGGCCTTACGCCGAAAATTACAGCGATTACGTCAAGGCCTATGAGGATATCCGCAAGACCTTTAATCCGGAGCAATTCCGGCCGGAGAGGTGGGCTGAGGCCTGCCGGCGGGCGGGTATGAAATATTTGGTGTTCACCACCAAGCACCACGACGGGTTTTGCATGTACGACAGCCGCTATACCGATTATAAAATCACCGACCCCGGCACTGCTTTTGCCTCCAACCCCCGCAGCGATGTCGTCAGGGAGGTTTTTGGGGCATTTCGCGAGCAGGGCATGGGCATTGGCGCGTATTTCAGTAAGCCCGACTGGCATTCTGACGACTACTGGTGGCCGTATTTCCCAGTATTTGACCGCAACGTCAATTACAATCCGGCAAAATACCCGGAGCGCTGGAAGCGGTTTCAGCAATACACCTATAACCAGATTGAGGAGTTGATGACCAATTACCAGCCGATAGACCTGCTTTGGTTAGATGGCGGCTGGGTGCGCCCGGCGGGTTCCCTGACGGAGGAAACGTTGCCGTGGATTGGCAAAAACCAATGGGTTCAGGATGTGGACATGCCGGCAATTGCCCGGATGGCCCGACAGCATCAGCCGGGACTGCTCATCGTGGACCGCACCGTGCACGGCGAGTTTGAAAATTACCGCACCCCGGAGCAGCAGGTGCCCGCCTCCAAACCCGACTACCCCTGGGAAAGCTGCATCACCTTAGCCGACAGTTGGTACCACACCGGCCCTGCCGAGCGCTATAAATCCGACGATTGGGCCATCCACACCCTCATCCGCATCGTCGCCAAGGGAGGTAATTTCCTGCTCGGCATTGGTCCGGACAAAAGCGGCGACCTTCCTCCCGAAGCTTACGAAAGACTCGAGGCTATTGGCCGATGGATGAACGTGCATGGGAAGGCCATTTACGGTACAAGGCCTCTCCCACCATTCGAGATAGAAAACTTTTGCTTTACGCAATCCAAAGACGGTCGCACGCGGTATGCCTTTTACCTGAAAAATGAAGAGGAAGCCTTGCCCGTGTTTGTGGAGCTACCCGAAGAATTTGTCGGCAACCGCCGTGAAATAGGGCTTTTGGGGGTTGAAGGCCGGCTCAGCATCAGGGAAAAGAATGGCCGGAAGGTGGTAGAGCTTCCGCAGACGGCCGTACGGCAACTTGCGGATGCGCCTGCGATAGCCTTTTTTCTGGAGGATTGACGGCTGGGAAGGGTCATTCCAGGAGTGCAAAAAACTGAATCAGGTTTTCGATGTGTTCCTCTAAGGGTATGCCGAGGGCATCGCAGCCCCGGTAGATGGTTTCGCGGTCAAT
>CAYTNI010000178.1:0-6679 GCA_964439115.1 uncultured Saprospiraceae bacterium | reverse complement strand
ATCCCACTCGGAAAGCAGGTTATTTTTGAGCAGCATGCCGGAGGCCAGGCCTTTTTTGTAAAGTTCGAACAATTCGTCCTGGTAGCCGCTATCGCCCTGGTTAATGCGCCGGATGCAATAGTTATAGGCGAAGGTGTAGAGGTCGCTGCAATCCTGCCGGGGCATTACATCCATGTAATTCACCAGCATGTTTTTCATTTCCGTATAGTAGGCTGCATCATGTTCCTCTCGCAGGCTCATCAGGATAGTGTAGTATAGCTTGATACCCAGGTCCTGGCTGAAATCTGACCATCTGCTGCGCACATGCGACAGCAGCTCTTCGAGGAAGCCGAGGTCATATCTGGAATTGAGCAGCATCATATTGGCCGTCAGGTGGCAACTGTTGCGGAGTTTCTCGACGATGAAGTATCGGTCAAGATGGTCGTTCATGCGCTGTAAGGCACCTGACTCAGAGCGATCTATGAACTCACCGCCGTAATAGCCCATGAGGTAATTAAGGCGGTATCCGGTATAATGGTACTGCGCATCGGTAAAAGTCTGCTGCTGGAGTTGCTTTTCGAGATGCCTGGCCCGGTTTACCATTAGATCGAAACGGGCATTCTTATAGGCTGACTCCAGGGTCAGCAGTTGCTCCACTGTGCTTTGCTGATCTACATGCTCGAAGGCAAGAAAGCGGTGGTATTGCTTTTTGAGGTAAGACAGGACGTTGTGCAGCTTCTGCTCATCGTAGTTGGCACCAGGGAACAGACGTTCATACAACACAGATTTTTCGATTTCCTGGTCGCTTAGAGAAAGGTGCTCCAGAATAATATCCAGCAGTTGATGCGTCTTCTCGTGTTGGTTGAAATAGGGAGAATGAACGAATTGATAGAAGCGTTCACGCTCTCTCGGCCCTAATTCCCTTATGAACTTGATGATTCGGCTTTGTTGCATAGCATGGGTGTTTCAAATACAGAAAAATGCTATTGCAAAAATAACAATTCTTTTATTTACAGGGACTTAATCCGTGAAATAAACATTTAACAAACTCAGAAAAATCCTTAAATGTACTATCTCCCACATGAAAATTGGCTCAAATTTGTACGACAACTCACAATGAAACACTAAAAAATGCTGTACCGCACTCAAGAACAACAAATTACAATTTTTTTTAATTCGTTGATCGGTTTTTCATTTACCAGCCCGGCGCAATAATAGCGAAATCGAATCTCCTTTTTTTTGATGAGTTGTAATCTCATGAGTGCGTTGGAAAGGGTACTGCAAAACTGCGGTACCCTTTTTTTTCGCACTAGTGGTGATGGCCACCTTCGCCGTGGACGTGGCCGTGGTCAATTTCCTCCTGGGTGGCGGCGCGCACGGATTCGATTTGACCGGTGAAATACAAATCTACACCCGCCATGGGGTGATTAAAATCCATGACGACATCATTTTCGCGCACCTCTTCTACGGTGCCATAGAGCATGCGACCTTCTTCATCCCTCAGGGGAATCATCTGGCCCTGCTGGAGCATTTCCATATCAATCTCGCCCTCGTGCATAAAAATTTCCAATGGCAGGGCAGCAACAGCATCCTCATCGTACGGCCCGTAAGCATCGGTATGGGCTATGCCGAATGCAAAGTGATCACCGGCGGCCTTGCCCTCGAGTTTGGCTTCGAACTCGGGAATCATCTGTCCGACTCCAAAGAGGAAGGTCAGTGGTTCGCCGCCGTGGGTTTCTTCGATGAGCTCGCCTTCTGCGTTGTCTTCCTGCAGCTTGTAGTGGAGCCTGACCACCGTGTTTTGATCAATAATCATAATATAGTTTGGTAATTGATTACATAAATTATTTGCATGCGATCAATGCTCCCCGCAGCCTATTGGTGCTCCGTCTGGCAATGCCGGGGGAGCCGGCACTTTGAAAGCGGCGGGATCCTGCTCAAACCTTCGGATTTGCTGTAAGAGCCATGTGTAATGAGCGCCTTGATCCACATCTTCTGCATAACCGGCCTGTTGTTCCAAACGCTTTTTCAGTTCGTTTAGTTTGAAGGTGGCGATCGCGGCTACCTGTGCCTGAATGGATTGGTCTCCGGCAAGTTGAAGGAGGCGGTTAACGACTACCTTTTCCGCAGCCCTTGCAATTTCGCGCTGGAAAGGTGTCTGAGCCTTTTGCACCTTTACGGCAGACAGCATTTGGTCAATCATGTCATTCATGGAAAGTCGTTTGGGGTCGCGTGCGCGGTGTTCAATCATGCGCGCCAGTCGTTCAGGATGCAACACGAGTTCTACAGTATGAGCGGCGGCGGCCTGAGCGGCAGCAATCGGATCAAAAACGTTGCCGGTGTAGGTTTTGAACAGCTCTCTGTCGCGGTTGTAGAGTGGTGGCTGAGGTGGCAGCAAGCCCAGAATCTGCTCGGGAAGGGCAAGATTTTCCGGGGCAAGGGTCAATAACAATGCGGCCAATGCCTCGCGCTGCTGCTGGTCATCCACCATGGAAGCGGGGGCTTGGCCATCACCGCGCACAGCATAGCTGAATTGTAGGCCGCCGATAATTTTGGCGGTTGCCTCCACCTGGTAGCGATGCGCCAGATACAGGGGTACGAGCACCCGCTCCAGTTGAGCCATAGGTGCCCCGGTGGGAATATTCATCGCCCCAAACCGCCCTAGCGCTGTTTTGCGTATGTCGAGCAGCCTTTTCAGCTCGGCGGTGGCAGAAGCGCCATTATCCCAAAGGTGCGTTTGAGGATGCGCACTACCCCCTGGCCTTCCATCCTGATCGGTGAGATAAATCAAACCCATTTTCTGGGTTTCGCTGAGCATATCCTGCAGGGCGCGTTGTTCATCGGTACCTTCCGGAAAATCCTGATAGCCATACATAATGGCTCGCTTATCCCAGGCGCCAATACCGGTGGCATAGGCTTTACTGAAATCCATATTGCCGAGTTTGTCCAGCTCTATATAAGGATGGGGATAATCCATGACGGACGCCCGGTCATTGACGCTGGCTGCGAAATTATGCATAATGCCCAGGGTATGCCCTACTTCGTGGGCGGAGAGCTGGCGCAATCGGGCAAGGACCATTTGCTCAAGTCGTGGGTCGGGATTGGTACCGGTTTCGTAGGCCTCTACCAGTCCCTGGGCAATGAGGAAATCCTGTCGAACACGCAGCGAGCCAAGCAGTACATGGCCTTTGATAATTTCTCCGGTGCGGGGGTCGCTCACACTACTGCCGTAGGACCACCCGCGAGTGGATCGGTGCACCCAGTTGATCACGTTGTATCGTGCATCGAGGGGGTCCGCATCGACGGGGAGTTCCCTAACCTGAAAAGCATTTTTGTAGCCTGCAGCCTCAAAAGCCTGGTTCCACCACGAAGCGCCCTCAATAAGCGCAGACTTGATAGGCTCCGGAGCGCCTCGATCCACGTAATATACAATTGGCTCCACCGGTTCGCTCATGCGGGCTGTCGGATCTTTCTTCTCTAAGCGATGACGGGTGATGTAGCGCTGTGTCAGCGGCTGGGAAATGGGCACGGCATAATCCTGAAAAGCAGCCGCGTAATATCCTGAACGGGGGTCGTATCTGCGCGGTTGATACCCGGCTTCAGGCAATGCAAGCAGGGAGTGGCGCATGCGCACGGTAAGGGATTCCGGAGTTGGGGTAACGGAACGCAACCAGGCCCCTGCGCCCTCGCCGGTAACAGTTACCCAGGCCTCAAATTCGCTGTTTTGGGGGAAGTTTTTGGTCATCTCCCAATGGATGGCAGAGCGACTTTCTTCCGGGCGGTAAGTGCCCTGGTTATTTTGCTTAAGGCGTGCGGCCACCCCGTGGGCATCTCGCAGCAAAAATGGGGTAAAATCAATTAGCACCCGTCCATCCTGCTCTGCCTCCACTTTAAAACCCCACAGTACGGAGCGCGCAAAGGCGTCCTCCACCGAACGACGCTCATCGGGGTTGGAACTCACTGCCCGATAGTCGTAATTGGGTTCTACCATCAATACTTTTGTACCCGCCCGCTGAAAGCGAACTATTCGCGTACCTCCGAGCTGATTGCGATCCAGACCGATGTCATTGGAGCCGACACCTGCCGCCAACGCATTGACATACAGTACTTCCTCCTCCCATCGGCTAATCTCCAAAAAAATCTTTCCCTCTTTCTCATCCTGATAAAAGGAGAAAAAACCGGGAAACACTTTCATCCCGGCCGTTTTAGCCGCTATGGAAACCTGAGCAACAATTCCCGAATTCAGAGAAAATAAAGCGATTAAAGCAAGTAGGAAGCAGCGCATGAACTAGTTTTTTTGGACACTAAAAAGCAAAAATAGGAAATTCCGAAGTGCGGCGTGCAACATACGGGCCGGTTTCTTGTTTCGCTATCATTTATTTTTGTGAAAACATTCAGGCCATGCGCATGAACTCCCAATCGGATACGCTCACTCCAGCCGTTGGAATTGACGACCTTAGCGTCTATATTCCCAGGCTTTATCTGCCAATCGTAGAACTGGCCAAGGCGCGGCAGATTGACCCGGAAAAACTTCGGCACGGCCTCGGCCTCATAGACATGGCCGTGGCGGACGCCCACGAGGATGCCGCTACTCTTGCGGCCAATGCGGTGGTACAGCTCATTGACCAAAACAACCTCGACCCACGCAGAATAGGACGCCTCTACATGGGTACCGAAAGTGCCCTCGATGGCTCCAAGCCCACCGCTACCTATATTCTGGAAATGCTGCGGCGCCATTACCGAGACACCTACGGCCCCGATTGCTTCCTGCATTGCGACGTGGTTGACCTCACCTTCGCCTGTATCGGCGCCGTAGATGCCCTCCACAACACCTTAGACTGGGTGCGCGGCCACCAGGACCGCATCGGCATTATCGTGGCCAGCGATGTCGCCAAATACGAACTCGGCTCTTCCGGAGAATACACCCAGGGCGCTGGCGCCATGGCTTTACTACTGACCCACCAACCCAGGCTCATGGTCATTGACGACAACTGGGGCGTGGGCACGCGAAGCGTTCACGATTTCTTTAAACCCAAAAAACACGTCTCAAAACTCCAACTCGTAGAGGAAGTGCTCAAATTAGTGGGCATTCAACACCTTGAAGCTGAAGTGGTACTCGCCCAGTTACCGGATTCACTGGAAGTGAATGGCATTATAGACGAAAACGACGACGCCATAACCATAAGAAAGGATACGCCTACCTTTGACGGCCCCTATTCCAACTGGTGTTATCAAAATCGCATCCGCGAAGCTTTCCTGCACTTTCGTACTCAAATGGAAACAACGGGAAAAATGGATGCCGCCGACCCAATCACCCGGCGCTGGCACCAATTTATTTTTCACCTCCCCTACGCTTTCCACGGCAAGCGCATGTTTTCCGAACTCTTTATGCTCGAGCTCCAACGGCATGGCGCATGGGCGGAATGGGCTGCAGCCAATGGCCTCACAGAACCCGACCCCGCCGAATTTGAAGACAAGAACGCCTATAATAAAGCCTACGAGGAGTTTCTGCGCCTGATTACCAAAACGAAAGATTACGCCAAAATTATCAGGGAAAAAATCGAGCCCTCCCAATGGGCCTCCAGCCACGTCGGTAATGTGTATTCCTGCTCCATTTTCCTGGCACTCGCCTCCGCCTTAGAACAAGCCGCTCATGGCGAAGAAGATCTGAACGGAAAAACCTTTGGATTTTTTGGATACGGCAGCGGCTCAAAAAGCAAGGTTTTCGAAGGTGTCCTGCAACCCGACTGGCGGTTTATCGCTTCGCGTATCGGCATCCGCCAGCAACTCGACCGCAGGGTAGCTATTGATTACAATACCTACGAACGCCTGCACCGCGGCAAACAAACGGAAAGCGTGCTTACCCCAATGGGAGCGTTCGCCCTTCACAGAATTCATCCCAACGGCAATAAAGCAGGCGCGCGTTACTACCACCTCGTTACGGCTACTGTCACCCCTTGATAACAAGGTTTCACGAGCCTCACAGCCTTTCTAAATCCTCTTTCAGAGGTACAAATCAACGCACTGCGAATGATGATGCACGCTATTTAGTTGTTTGAAAACAAATAATGAAAAAAAAACAGTTTACACCAACGAAAATTTTGATTTTTTATTGTGTTTGAAATAAAATTCATTCGATACGACGCGGTTTTAAAATAGCTTTATCCGCAAAACCCGGCCAGGCTGAAATAAAGCACTACTCCCTCTTAAAACCAGTTATTTAGGTTTCGATAGAAAGAGTTCATCCCCCTGGGATTCCCCAGCTGTATCGAGGCTCCTGATTCCAACCCGATGGCGCGTTATTTTCTAAACAAAACCGGAATAAATCGTCCCACTTTTTCCTGATATTTCCGGTATGCGGGATATTTGGCAGCAGATATTTTTTCTGAAAAATCGCTGCTGCCGAGGAAGAGAAGGCAAAGCAAAATTGCACCGGTGAGAGACCAATTCAGCCAGCGCCCGGTGGCGGCCACGCTAAAAAGGTAAAAAGACAGCCAAATGGCCTGCTCGGCGGCATAATTAGGATGGCGCACCCATGCCCAGAGGCCGGTATCGCAATAGCCTTTGGCGTATTGCTCCGGTAGTTTTTGGCCTGAATTGATATAGCGGTATTTTTCATTTTGGAAATTCCACTGTTGCTGGTCGGCCACCGTTTCGATGACTAAAAATAAAATGATAAGCCCTGCGGCGAGGTAATCCA
>CAYTNI010000177.1:0-6713 GCA_964439115.1 uncultured Saprospiraceae bacterium | reverse complement strand
GGAACAACAAAAAAACCATGAGGAATTTGAAAACTTCACGAAACTGTTCATTGCTGATTTGTACCGCTACTAAGGTACCTGCAACTGCGCCAACGGAAGAAAATACCAGGTACCACTCGCTGCGTCGCAGGTTCAGCCGGCCGTTGCGATAAAAGGCAATGCCGCCGGCTGTGGTCTGCATGAGGATGCCCACCCGGTTGGTTCCGTTGGCGACGTTGCCGGGAAGCCCCATCAATTCGGTGAGCAAGGTAAGGGTAATGGCTGAGCCGTTGCCCGCAAGTGTATTGATTGCGCCTGCGAAGGTAGAACCCACTAATGCAATCAACCAGACGAAATTATCCATGCATCAGAATTTTTGGATGCCAGAACGCCCAGTCCAAACAGGGCAAAATCGTATTTTACAGGATCTTCGGGGTCAAAGCTACGCAAAGCTTCCGTGAGTTCAATTACCGCCTGCCAATCGGTAGCCTTTCGGGTGAGCAGGCCAAGGTTTCTGGCCACGCGTTCCACATGTACGTCGAGCGGTATGAGCAGTTGTGCAGGGCTTATGTGGCGCCAAAGGCCAAAGTCCACCCCCTGTCCGGAGCTGCGCACCATCCATCGCAGGAACATGTTGAGTCTTTTGCAGGCAGAACGGCGTTCCGGTGTGGATATGTGTTTGCGGGTGCGCTCGGGCGCGTAAGGCAAACTGAAGAAAAGCCGGTGAAAACCGGCAAGGGCATTACCTATATCTATATCGCCGGGCATCAAATGCCGGCTGAAAGCATCTTCCAGACTATGGTGTTGCCGATAATATTGTTGTAGGAATTCCAGGAAGTACAGCGTATCAGTATCGTTGAAGGTGCGGTGTTTGAAGGAAAGAAAACGCTTTCTGTCGGTTTCCCGGTGGTGCAGGATGAAATCGTACGGGGCATTATCCATCAGCGCCATGAGTTTGCCGGCGTTGTCAATTATGCTTTTCCGGTTGCCCCAGGCCAGAACGGCTGTCCAAAGGCCTGAGATCTCAATATCCTGCAGTTTGGAAAAGCGGTGAGGAATACAAAGGGGGTCAGTATCCAGAAACTCCGGGCTCATGTATCGGGCTACCGCATCCTCTAAAATGGCTTTTATGTCGTCCGGCATTCCAAAAAGCAGGTTAACAAGTACATTAAAAGTAAAGAAAAGCCGTTTGAACCGTACAACACTCTGAAAAATGCAATCGCATGTGGGCGACTTCTATATATACGGCAATACTGGCTGTTTTATGGTTTGGATGGAGAATTCGCCGTTGGTGGCGCAGTGTAGAGCGGGGAACGCAGTACTCCCCAGCGGTGAAAACGATGCCCAAGCGATACGCGGAGGACGCCCAGGCCGTACACGACGCTTCTCCGGAAGTTGATGGACGACGCCTCTTCAAAGTACTTGGTGGGACAGGTAACTTCCCCGATGTGAAAACCAGCGTAGATGATTTGAGAGAGCATCTCGTTGTCAAAAACAAAATCGTCTGAATTGGCGCTGTAGTTGATGGATTGAAGTACTTCTTTGCTGAACGCCCGATAGCCGGTGTGGTATTCTGAAAGCTTGTAATTGATAATAAGGTTCTGAAGGAAAGTCAGCATCCTGTTGGATATATACTTATATATGGGCATTCCGCCGAGTAGGGCGCCCTTTCCGAGTATCCTGGAACCCAACACCACGGGATACAGATTTTCTCCGATGATATTGACCATGGCGGGGATAAGTTTTGGCGTGTACTGGTAGTCGGGGTGTAGCATGATGACGATGTCTGCGCCGATGGCAAGGGCTTTGTCGTACAGGGTTTTCTGGTTTCCTCCATAGCCTTTGTTGTGCTCGTGTACCAATACATGGGAAATGCCGATGTGTCGTGCCACCTCGGCGGTATTGTCGCGGCTTGCATCATCGCAAAGGATGACTTCGTCCACCAGGTCGAATGGAATTTCGCGGTAGGTCTGCTCCAATGTCAGCTCGGCATTGTAAGCCGGCAATACCACCACCACTTTTTTGCCTTTGTACATTACTGAAAAATTGAAGCACAAAGGTAAGGGCTTTTAGCGGATGAGCCAAACTTCACCGGAAGTCGCTACCTTTGTGGCGAAAATTCAATTGTATGAATATTGCGGTGGTAGGAACCGGTTATGTGGGGCTTGTTACAGGCACTTGCTTTGCCGAGACCGGCAATCATGTTATTTGCGTGGACATTGACGCAGCAAAAGTAGATCGCCTTCGCAACGGCGAAATACCCATTTTCGAGCCCGGACTTGATGTCCTTTTTGAGCGCAACACTCATCAGGGGCGGCTGATATTTACCACCAATCTTGAGGAGGCTATTCGAGAAGCACAGGTGATTTTTCTGGCATTGCCCACCCCGCCCGGCGAGGATGGCAGTGCAGACCTGAGCTACATCCTTGGAGTAGCACGTCAGTTGAGTACCATGATTACCCGTTATACGGTGGTGGTGGACAAGAGCACCGTCCCGGTTGGTACGGCTGAGCAGGTTCGTAAAATCCTGGCCGATGGCTTGAGCACGGCATTGTTCGATGTAGTGTCTAATCCGGAGTTCCTTAGAGAGGGCGTTGCGGTAGATGATTTTATGAAACCGGACCGAGTAGTGATAGGTACTGAATCGGAGCGCGCTATCAAGGTTATGAAACAACTTTTCGAGCCTTTTGTCCGGCAAGGCAATCCCATCCTTTTTATGGATGAACGTTCTGCCGAAATGACCAAGTACGCCGCAAACGCCTATCTGGCTACCCGCATCACTTTTATGAACGAGATTGCCAACCTTTGTGAGTTGGTTGGAGCCGATGTAGATATGGTGCGCATGGGAATGGGGAGTGATTCCCGTATTGGCAAACGATTTCTGTTTCCCGGTGTAGGCTATGGCGGATCCTGCTTTCCCAAAGATGTTCAGGCGCTCGGAAAAACAGCCGCAGCACATGGATACGATTTCAAAATACTGAACTCGGTAATGAACGTTAACGATCAGCAACGTCATATTCTCGCCAGGAAGGTTAAATCCAGTCTGGGCGATAATTTACAAGGGGTGACTGTTGCCGTTTGGGGGCTCGCTTTTAAGCCCAATACCGATGACATCCGGGAAGCACCGGCCTTGTACATTATTGATGATCTTTTAGCTGCCGGCGCATCAATTCGAGCCTATGATCCGGAGGCTATGGATAATGTTGGCCGCATCTATGGAAACCGCATCACTTTAGTGAATGATCCGTATGAAGCACTAATTGAGGCGGATGCGCTGGCTATCGTCACCGAGTGGAGTGTTTTCCGCACGCCTGCCTTCGAGGTGATGCGTCGCCTGATGCGAAAACCCCGAATTTTTGATGGACGCAATCTCTACGACCTGGATTTTATGGCTGAGCAGGGATTTTATTACGAGAGCATCGGCCGCAATACCATCGAGGGATGAGCAGAATACTGATGTTTTTTTGGGTGACGGCGGTATTTGTGCTTCGTTTAACGGCACAAGGTCCTGGATTCAGTATATCCATTGCCGGCAATTACAATTTCACATCGGCGCCTCCGACCTTAGTCGGGGTTCCGTTTTCTGAGGTGGTGGACAATCGTTTCAAAACCTATGATGTGCTGGAAGAGCATCACTTTACTTTTAAGGGGCTTCCAGGTGTCCGGCTCGCTACAGGAGTACAGTGGAGGCTTAATCCCAGTCTGCTCATCGGCACAGGGTTGAGCCTTGGATACAGCGCCTTTGATTTGCAGGCTGATTTCCAGGGCTATCGCCCAATGCCCGGAGGAAGTGATACGTTATTTTTGCCTATTCTGATTACGCAGCCGCCATGTGACCAAATCATCCTGCCCGAAGGCTTTGACCCATTCACGGACCCCGGTATTCGGCAGGAAATGCTGCAGGTGCAAATCCCCCTGGAGATTCGCTTTCGACCGGGAAAGGGTCAAATGGAGGGTGCCATAGGGGTATGGGCTGCGATGCCTGCTTTCACCAGAGTTTCCCGGGAGCAGGTACTCACAGAGCGACGGTACCGCCGTCTGGATACCGGTCAAACGGTACTGGATTGTATATATAATAAAGGAGTGGTGAGGGAAACTACCGGAGATGGTTTCAGGAAGGTGGTCTGGGGCGTACGCGGAGAGTTTAACTATCGTATAAACCCCACCGTCGGCTTATTCGCAGGCATCCAGGCTAATCTATCTAACCTTTATAACGCGGAATCACGCCCACTGCTCACCGGCAGGAGTATTCAAGCCATGAACCCAACCCAGTTAATGCCCGAACTTGGTTTTCGCTACCTTTGGGAAAAGGCCACTGTGGAGGCATCTCCCGACAGGCTTCAGGGGCGAATCAACAAGGCATCGCCTCAGCAGATGTTTCAAAAGAAAGGCAAAAAAGCCTACCTCAAGAAAAAGCGTCGCCGATAGGCGGTGAAAAGAGGCCGCCATTTCTGTGCTAGCCAGCCCTCTACAGGATTTTATTCAACCCTGGTGCCAAGGCTTATCAACATACCCTGAATCTTGTACTTGGCAGCGAGATTTTTCTTGTAAGCTGCTGCTGCATTTTTTTCATCGAAAGGCCCAAGGATAACTTTGTAGGGTACCTTGGCTGAACCACCCTCGTATTGGAGCAGAATATCCCTGAAGCCCTTCTTTTTTAAGGATTCGACGTAAGTGTCAGCATTTGCTTTATCCTTAAAAGCGCCTACCTGGATGCCGAACCCCGTGTTGATGGGTTTTAATGCTTCAGCGCGGTATATTCCTACGGGCATGTCTCCGGAAGCAGGAGCCCCTTGAGATTTAACATTTGTAGCAGGTTCGGGTGCCGTTTTTTGGGCTACGCTGCAATTTTTTCCGTTGCCTGTGCTAATCAGGTCAATCTTGACTTTTGCAGTGCCGGCCTTGATGAGGTCCAATTGTTCTGCAGCAGCGCGGGAGAGATCCACAATTCGGCCTTTGGCATTGAGGCAGCAGTCATTGACGCGCACCTCTACGGATTTTTGATTGTCGAGCCTCGTGATGCGAATGCGGGAACCGAGTGGGAGATTGTGGTGTGCTGCAGTAAGGGCATATTTGTCGTATAACTCACCGCTGGAGGTTGGCCGACCATGGAGTTTGTCATCGTAATAGGCCGCTACTCCGGTTTCTGACCATTGCGCAAAGCCGTAAGGAAGGGCGAAAAACAAAGCGATGAGCGCTGCGAAGGAGTTTTTGGATATTAACATGGTTTCAGATTTGTAAAAGCCCCAGTGTAGGGCGTTGGAAATTTAAACAAAGATATTCACAAAGAGCGGGACTTTTCAAACAGGCAGGCTCCCGGATGCAAATTTTGCCTGTTTTTTGGGATTAAGCGCGACACGACCGTATAAGTCACAGATTTTGGTATGTTGGCCGTAGCCGTCGAATTCCTGGGCTGCGTTACCTGCCTGACCTGCGGATATTGAGCGCAGAAATGTAGAAGTATGGTGGTAACAATGCAACAATATACGTTAAACGTATTCAACAAAAAAATATTATAAACTTTGGATTGAACACGCTGGTTGCATGGAAAAGTTGGAAATTTTTGCTGCTCAGGCTAAAAGTGTTGATTTATTATTTATGGGGCATAGTTGGATAATAACCTGAAATTCCGTTATTTTTGCAAATAAATCCTGCGGTTATGCAAACAGATGATCAATCCCTGTTCGAACATCTCAGTAATGCGCCCGATGCTGCACTCATCGTACAACGCATGCAAGATCAACTCGACGATGAAAATCGGCGTCGCCTGGCATTTTACAATGACATCAATGAAACTTTAAAAGCGGAATTCATCAATGGCACAGTAGTGCTGCATTCGCCTGTGACCAGAGCGCACGCTCAAGCGGTGATATTTATTGGGTCATTGTTATTTCATCATGTACGTAATAAGAAACTTGGAGAAGTTCATGTTGAAAAAAGTATGATTCGACTTACTCGAAACGACTATGAACCCGACGTATGTTTTTTTAATAGCAATAAAGCAAAGGAATTTACGCCTGATCAAAAACTGTTTCCACCTCCCGATTTGGTGGTGGAAGTGCTCTCTCCTTCTACAGAAAAAATTGACCGTGGAATAAAATTCCAGGACTATGCCGCTCATGACATCTCCGAATACTGGATTGTTGACCCCGTAAATAAATGCGTTGAGCAATATGTGCTTCGGGATGGACGGTACGAAATCGTGCTCCAATCTCACCAAAACGATATCCACTCCGACAGTGTGGATGGCTTTGTGTTGCCGGTGCGCCTGCTCTTCGAAACCAGGTAGGCGATTGGCAACCCGTGAAATTGAACTCCCGCGCTTAACTGCGAGCATTCTTTCCCCAAAATACCAACCCTCAGGCTGCATTTTTCCCGGTTTATCCCGCACCCGTCTAAGTTGTTATTTGGGAAGCGCAATGAGTCTGCAAGGCTCACACGATCCACCCATTACTACTGAATAAAAAAGCATGCCAAAGGGTTTGGAACAAACTTCGGGATTTATCGAACAACTAATTGGGTTAAAAAACACAGTATTTGAGCTGTTTTTTCATCCTGAAGACCTTTTTATTCAAATTTTTTAGGCTATCATGGCCGACTTGAACTCCAGTAATAGAGTTTGTTTTTACAAAAAATCATAAACTTCAAAAAAATAAAAATATGATTATCAGTATTTTATCATTTTAAAGGGTTTAATTCATTTTACAGTAATATTTGAAATTGTAATTATTTTG
>CAYTNI010000176.1:0-6715 GCA_964439115.1 uncultured Saprospiraceae bacterium | reverse complement strand
TGGATGGTCTTTCTGGATATCCAGCGCAAAGCGCATGCGTTTGGAGTTGGAGAAGGTTGGCGGATCGAGAATGATGATATCGTACAGCTCTTCGCCGGGCTCTCTGAGCCATGCAGTGACATCCGCCTGAATGAATTGATGTCTGGGATCTTCCAATCCGTTGAGTCGAAGATTTTCCTGTGCCCAGGCCAGATAAGTGGCTGACATATCCACCGTGGTGGTGGATGCAGCTCCCCCGGCTGCCGCATACGTCGTAAAGGTGCCGGTATAGGCAAAAAGATTGAGCACGTTTTTACCCTCTGAAATCCTGCGCACCATCTGTCGGGTATTTCGATGGTCTAGAAAAAGGCCGGTATCCAGGTAATCGCTGAGGTTTACCTTAAACTTTAAGCCATTTTCGTGGACGATAAATTCCTGGCGGCGCTCAGCGAGTTTTTCGTATTGAGTACTTCCTTTTTGACGACTCCTGGCTTTGAAAAAAACCTGCTCGAAAGGCACCTGGAAGGTTTCAGCCAAAGTTTGACGGCAACCGGAACGCCAGGCCAGATATTCCGTTTCGTCTAAGGGATGATCGCGTTGGTACTCGGCGGCATATACCCGCCCTTCGTACCAATCCACAGCAAGAGGAAATTCCGGAATATCTGCATCATAAATTCTGTAGCAGGTAATGCCTTCTCGCTTGGCCCACTTGGCCAGATGGCGTTGCATTTTGGTAAGCCGATTGGCGAACATCTGGAAATCAGGTAAGGGCATAAGTGGTTATTTCAACAAGCCTTCAAAAAGCCATTCAGCAAGTAGCTGTCGGTTGCGCGGCAGGACAAGTCGCTGTTGGTCGGTAACATTGCGGATGTTAGCCAGTTCAATATATACAGAAACCGGCTTTGCGGAGCGCAGTGTAAACAAATCCCTGCCGGAAGTGGTCCCTGTGTAGTCATTGCCGCTGCGATATCGTCTGTATTTTTCCTTCAGTGTACGCTGTAAATTATCAGCAATGGCTTTGCCATCGGTACTGGCCGAGTGGTGGTAAAAAAATACATCGATGCGTTGGTTATGGCTTCTGGAATCCACGTGTATTTCAATGAGCATTTGCTCCTTCACACCTTGATTGGCGTAGGTGTCAAAGAGTTCGTTCACGATGTCAATACGCTGAGCAAGTCGGGCTTTCTGATCATCGGGTATTGTTTTATCCCCCCAGGTCATTTCGTCATAGTCACATTCCAAAATCTGCTCGTTGCGAATGCCATCGTTGGCATCGCGGGTAATCATAAAGGCAATTGCCCCATGAGCGATGAGTTTGCGACAGAGGCGAAGGGTGACGTCGTAAGCGTATTCATCCTCGCAGAGTCGCTTTCCGGCGCGGGTGGCCAGCGCTCCCGGATCCGGCCCGCCGTGACCTGCAATGAGATAGAATACCTTGTTTTTTAGTTGTTGCCCTTCCAGCGGTACATAGGCATAGCCTTTTCCGAAGATGGGGTACGTCCGCGTTCCGGCAGCGCTTTCAGGGTCTTTTAAGGAAAGATTGGCCAATTTGGCGGAAAGTGATGCCGGATCATCCGGACAATGCAATAAATGATGGGGAACCCACAGCACTTTACTGGTTTTGAAGTGTGCGGGGCAGATTCCACCCGCGACCATTTGTTCGTTGTATTGTTGAATACGGAGTGCCAGGTCAAAATTGGTAATGCCTACCGAAGAACGGATAGTGCGCCCATCATAAGGTACCAGGCGTATGGGAAGGGTGTATTCGCGGTCGGCGTACAGTGTGGCATTGGGACGCAGGCCGTTGAGTTGGTAGAAGTATTCGAGATTGCACGGATATTGGGCAAGCTGGTATCGGCGCATCAAAGAGATAGCGCCGTCACCGGATTTGGTGCGTGTTTTGAGGTAAAGTCCGACATCTGCACCTGCCTGAACTGCAAACAGGCAGGGAATTAAAAACCAAGGCCACCTGGAGAGGATGGGGAAGCGCATAAGTTTTTTTTGGCTATCTAACATTTTGTTTTGCAAAGATAGTAAATTGCCTGAATTGAATAAAGACCTTACTTTTGTCCAATGATTTTCCTTCGTCAGGTTTTTGCGTTGTTACACAAGGAATTGCTGCTTGAATGGCGTTCCAATTATGCCATCAGCGGTATTCTGCTGTATGTATTGGCTACTGTTTTTGTGGTCTATCAGGTATTTATCAATCTACAGCCCAATGTATGGAACGCCATGTTTTGGGTGGTATTGTTGTTTGCGGCGGTAAATGCCGTTGTAAAAAGTTTCGTACAGGAAAGTGGGGGTCGGCAGTTGTATTATTACGTTTTGGCTGATCCACTTGCAGTGCTGAGTGCCAAGATGCTTTACAATACTTGTTTATTATTGATTATCAGTTGCCTGGTCTGGGCAGGTTTCACCTTTTTGGGCGGCAGCCCTGTGAAGGAAACAGGCATGTTCCTCACTGCGCTCTTCCTTGGCAGTTTAGGGTTTTCGATTACCTTAACCTTTATTTCTGCCATTTCTGCCAAAGCCGACAACAACGCCACATTGATGGCTATTTTGGCTTTCCCCCTGATTGTTCCTATACTAATGACTGTGCTGAAGCTTACGGCAGGAGCGCTGCGCCTCCTTCGAGATACCAGTGTAAACACAGACATGCTGATACTCCTGGCCATAGACATGCTGCTCGTCGCCATGGCCCTGGTATTGTATCCATTTCTATGGCGGGATTGAAATAATATCCTCAAATATGCTAATGAGCCTCCAGCCAGTGCTGGCCCACTCCCATGCCTACCTCGATGGGTACGCGCAATCCGGGGATGGCAGTTCGCATCCGCTCTTCGATGATAGGCTTGACAAGTTCGACTTCTTCGAGGGGGACGTCGAAAACGAGTTCGTCATGCACCTGAAGCACCATTTTCGTCTCAAGTCCTTTTTGCCTGAAATCCCCGTGGATATTTGTCATGGCAATTTTTATCATATCTGCGGCAGTTCCCTGGATTGGGGTATTGACGGCCATGCGCTCGGCGTTGCTCCGCTCTAGGGAGCTTTTGGAGTGTATATCGCGCAGGTAACGCCGACGACCCATCAGTGTACTGACAAATCCCTGCTCCCTCGCTTGCTTTACCGTGTGCTCCATATAGGCCTTTAAACCCGGATACTGGCTGAAATACTGTTGTATCAGCTCGCTGGCCTCGGCTCTTTTGATATCGAGCTGACGGGACAGATTGGTTGCCCCGGCACCATATATAATGCTGAAGTTTACTGTTTTGGCCCGGTACCGCTGTTCCGTACTCACCTCCTCGAAGGGTACCCCGAAAACCCGGGCAGCCGTGGCGCGGTGGATATCCTGGCCGGCGATAAAAGCTTCCAGCATGGCCTCGTCACCACTGATTTCGGCAATAAGACGCAACTCAATCTGGGAGTAATCCGCTGAGAGAAGTGTGTGCCTGTCGTCGCGGGGTATAAACGCCTTTCGCACCTCGGCACCCTCAGGTGTGCGAATGGGAATATTTTGTAGATTGGGATTGTTGGAGCTCAGTCGGCCCGTAGCGGCAAGCGCCTGATTGAACGAGCTGTGGATGCGGCCCGTACGCGGATTAACCATGCGGGGAAGCGCGTCCACATAAGTAGATTTCAACTTGGTGAGTGTGCGATGCCTCAAAATATCGGCAGCCACAGGGTGATTTTTTGAAAGATCGGTGAGAATCTCCTCATCGGTAGAATACTGTCCGGATTTTGTTTTTTTGCCGGGGTAGGGGATACCCATTTTTTCAAACAGGATCTCTCCAACCTGCTTGGGAGAGCCAATGTTAAAGGGCGCTCCTACCTGTTGATGAATCTTTGCTTCCAGATCCATAACCTGTTTGGAAAGCGCTTCAGAATAACGTGCTAAAAAGGAAGAGTCTATTTTTACCCCTTCAAATTCCATGTCTGCCAATACCTTGATCAGCGGCGCTTCAATGTTGCGAAACAAAGGGGTTACGCCTTCCTTTTCCAGCATAGGCTCGAAGTGACGGCGCAACTGCAGGGTAATGTCTGCATCTTCCACCGCGTACTCCTTGACATCCTCCAGCGGCGCTTCGCGCATGGTAATCTGATCTTTGCCCTTTTTCCCAATAAGCGTTTCAATGGGAACCGGTTTGTACCGAAGGTAAGTTTCCGACATGTAGTCCATGTTGTGCCGCAAATCCGGGGCAAGGAGATAATGCGCAATCATGGTGTCGAAGAACGGGCCTCCCAACTCAATGCCGTACCACTTTAATACGATAGTGTCGTATTTGATGTTCTGACCGGTCTTTTCAATTTTCTCGCTTTCCAATATTTCTCTGAACTCCTCCATGATGGCTCTCGCCTCTGTTTGGTCGGCAGGGATGGGAACATACCAGCCGGCGCCGGCACTGACAGAGAAGGAAAGCCCAACCAACTCGGCCTGATTGGCGTCAATATGGGTGGTTTCTGTATCGAAACTGAATTGCGGCTGAGTAGAGAGCAAACGTATCATCTCAGCGCGTTTTTCCGGCGTGTCGGTAAGCTCGTATTGATGAGGGGTGTTGTAGATGTTTTTATCGGCGATGGCATGCGGAGAAGGTCCGGGGGCGCCCTCCATGGCAGAATCATCAAAAAGGCTGCCTTGAATCACGGATTGCTTTGGTCGGGCTTCGGACTGCGATGGCTTGTCTGCTTCCAGTATCTGGCTGGCAATGCCGCGAAACTCAAGTTCCTTAAATATCTCTGCCAGGGCCTCGCGATTCATGGGGTCTAATCTGAAAGCCGTAGGGTTGAATTCAATGGGCGCATGGACGTCAATGGTGGCGAGACGCTTGGAGAGCAGCGCCTGTTCGGCCCAGGTAGTCACCAATTCTTTTTGTTTGCCTTTGAGTTCGTTGGCGTGGGTGATGAGATTTTCTATGCTATCATAGGTTTTCAACAAAGCAGCAGCAGTTTTAGGGCCTATGCCGGGGATGCCCGGTATATTATCTACAGCATCTCCCTGGAGCCCTAACATATCAATTACTTGCTCTACCCGTTGAATATCCCAGTTTTCAGTGACCTCCTTTTCGCCCCAGATTTCAACGCCATTGCCCTGGCGGGAAGGTTTGTACATGAAGACGTGCGGAGAAACCAGCTGTCCCATGTCCTTATCGGGCGTAACCATATATACGGTATAATCCTGCGCTTCCGCCTGTCGGGCAATGGTACCTATCACATCATCGGCCTCATAGCCGTCAAGGATAAGTATAGGAATATGAAATCCCTCCAAAATACGGTGGATGTATGGGAATGCAATGCGGATATCCTCTGGCTGCTCTTCGCGGTTGGCTTTGTAGGGTTCGTACATCTCATGGCGAAAGGTCGGGGTGGAGGGGTCAAAAACTACCGCAAGATGTGTCGGTTTTTCATGCCGGATTAAATCCCAAAGCGTCCGGGTAAAGCCACTGATGGCCGACACATTCAGGCCTTTTGAATTGATGAGCGGCCGGGCAATAAAGGCAAAATGGGCGCGATAAACCAAGGCATGCCCGTCAAGCAGGAATAAACGTTTTTCCGACATAAACCTGTACAGGATTGTTGAAGGGGCAAGATAATAACTTTCCGGAGTTTATCACGGTATCATCCCTCGGGGATTTTTAAGGTATGTCATATTTGAAATTACAACTTTGAATACCTGTTGAGACGCATTCTAAAGTGGATTTTCCACTAATGACCTCAATAAAAAGGTGGAATCAACAGCAGAAAATTATCCATGTAAGTCCCGTAGAGGTTTTTAAGCGCATGCTCAACCTCTCCAACGAGATACATACTGTCAGTCAAATTCTGACCGACAAGGCTTAAGCCCACGTTGCCATCGTTAACCGCAATTTTTTCTGCGCTTCATCTCTTGTCTTCTGAAAACATGGCGGACGCTCAAAGACGATCACACTTCCTGCCAAATTTTTCAGTTCAATGGAAAAATGGACCTTTGTGATGGATGGTCTGATAAAAACCTGGTGCCCTTCTGACGGTGCTGTATATGGCATCTTTGTAAAATCTGACTTGTTTGGCCATATTTTAGCACTTACTATCATGCCTGGGTCCTCTTTTTGTGGATGGGGAATATCCGTTTCCCAATGCCGAAAATTTGGTTTGTTCTCAAAAAACTCCGAATATTGGACAAGTTTATCCGTTTAGTATCTCAAAATAGCTATAATGAAATCCCTTACGTTTCTTTCCACCATGTTGACCTTGCTTTTCCTGGGCGCCAATTTAACCCTTCAGGCACAGTCCGTAAAGGGCTTTCGCCTGATGGACGATGGAAAACCGGCCGCGGCAGAGCCTTTTTTCAGAAAAGATTTGACTAACCCCAAAACAATACCTTTGGCGTTATTCGGGCTATCGCAGGTTTTTCTACATCCCAACTACCCCGGTAACGACATAGATTCAGCTTACACCTACATTGTGGTATGCCAGGATACCTATAAAACCCTTGCTTCTGACCGCAAACGTAAAATGGCAAAAGAGCTAAATGCCAACACCATCAATGTTCAGCGAAGAAAAGTAGTGAGTGCTGCGGCAGCACGTGCTCAGCGCATCGGAACAATCATGGCATACAATGATTTTCTAACCAGGTTTAGCCCTTTGAATTCCAAAACGAAGCGGACGGTCATATCTGCCAGAAACGCCCTCGTCCTGCAATCCGCCGAACAAAGTAATGCCCCCCAGGAAGGGATCGCTTTACTGGAGGTGTATAAAACAA
>CAYTNI010000175.1:0-6747 GCA_964439115.1 uncultured Saprospiraceae bacterium | reverse complement strand
AAAAAACAAATAATGTTTTGTTTTTGAAGTTTTTTTTCAAAAAATTGGTTCCTTATTTTGCATTTTACAATTTCCGTGAAATTAAATTTCGGCTGTTTGATTTGTTTGGTTTGTTAAAAAATATTGTTGTAATATGGCCAGTACAGCGACGAAAAGCCAACAGGAATCAGCAGGCAAATCAGTTCCCTCACAGGGAATGAACTGTCTTGTTGCGCATGACACGCGAATTGAGGGTCATTTTGTGACCACGGAACACACCAGGATCGACGGGGAGCTGAAAGGCGATGTCAAGTGTGATAAAAAGCTGGTAACCGGTGAGACCAGTGTGCTCGAAGGCAAGGTGTGGGCTGCCGATGCGGTTTTTATGGGGAAGATTATCGGAGACGTAGTAGTTTCAGGCAGTGTTCAACTCACTGCCACCGCAGTCATCAAAGGCAAACTCAGTGCGCGGAGTTTGTCGGTAGAAGAAGGTGCCCAATTGCATGGAGAGTTCAAAATCGCCTAAAAATTCTTTTTTGGCCAATTTGGAATAATGTGTGCGGCAATTGTCTTAAAATTGCAGCGGTTTTCGTAAAATAGTCCTATACTCGCATCAAAACAACACGAAAATGAGAGTCGCCATTAACCTTATTCTTTTGCTTATCACTATTGGACTGGCCTATGTGCTGTATGGCAGTATTCAGGAGCCTATCGAATTCAAAAAAGAACGTACTCGGCGCGAAGAAGCTGTCATTGCCAGACTCATGCAAATCCGCAAAGCTCAAGAGGCATTCCGGGATATCACCGGTAACTTTGCCCAGGATTTTGATACGCTCAAGCAAGTGTTAACCACGGGTCAGTTCAAAATCATAAAAGTAATTGGTGACCCAGATGATCCTAACTTCACCGGAGAAATTACTTACGACACACTTTATCAATCTGCCTTAGATTCCATCCAGGCTTTGGGTATCAACCTGGATTCTCTGCCGGTTGTACCTTTTTCAGATGGCCAAGCCCGCTTCGAGATGGACGCAGACACCCTTACTTATCAGAGTACTTTGGTTCAGGTTGTTGAATGTAAAACTACCAGAAAAACCTTCATGGGCAAATTTGCAAATCCCGCTTACGCAAAATATGACAAATCATACGATCCCGGATCTTTCCTCAAGTTCGGGAACTTAAGCCAACCAAACCTCTCCGGCAATTGGGAATCCAGGTAGCAGTCGAGTATCGAGATCCGAAATACCTGCCGGAGCAAACACCCGAATACAAGCTGTCCGTCCTTATCGGGGTGGACAGTTTGTGTTTTGAGGTTTTTGAAAGCCGCACCCATCGGTCTCTTCTACTCCAGGAATATCTCTTTAATGCCACGGACGCAGATCAAGCCGTACGCGAGATTTTTGAAAATTCAAGCCCACTTCATTCGTCTAATTATCTGTCGGTTAAAATAGGTTTTTCTTCCGGGGCTTGTTCCCTTATTCCCAGGAAGTTCTTCGAAACTCAAAATTTGTCAGCTTACTGGCAAGGTGTTTCGGCGCTTCCGGAAGGATACCAGGCTATTGCCGACTCCATAACAGCACTGGATGCCAATCTGCTTTGGACAATACCCACAGCAATCCAAGGCTATTTCCTGGAATACCACCCAGGATGTCGCTACTTTCACTCTGCCTCCGCATGGCTGACAAGCGCGTATCAAATTGCAAAAACTACAGCGCAGCCCGTTATTTTTGCCCACCTGGCAGCCGATCAAGTATTCCTGGCCACTTTTGACGCTTCATCGCTAGTCTTTTTCAATCGCTTCACCTGGAAAAGTACCAAAGATTTTCTTTACTTCACCCTACTCAGCCTCCACCAATCAGGATTTGCTGCTGAACGCACCCGACTTGTCATGTCTGGGAAATTAACCCCCGATTCGGAAATTATCCGCCTCCTGCAGCGGTACTTTCCCGAGTTGGAAATGGCACAGTCGCCTATGGCAGTAGCCTATCCTGACAATCTTCCAAAAGCCCAATACCACTGGTATTTTGACCTTGCCGGGTTCCGGTGGTTTTAATCCCCGACTTTATGCGCATCATCTCCGGAAAATTCAAGGGTCGTCGTTTTTCTCCACCGGCTGATAATTGGCCCACACGCCCCACCACAGATTTTGCCAAAGAGGGCTTATTCAATGTATTGAACCATCAATTCGATTTTGAATCTATACGGGCCCTTGACCTATTTGGAGGCACGGGAAGCCACAGCTACGAACTCATTTCGCGGGGTTGTACCGACGTGGTGTACGTGGATAAATTTCCACCCTGTGTGGAGTTTGTTAAAAAAACCGCCAAATCGCTTGGTGTAGAAAACTGCCTGCGGATTGTACGAGCTGATGTGTTTAGGTTTATGCAAAGTTGTCAGGAGCAATTTGACTATATTTTTGCAGGACCTCCTTATCCGCTTCCCAATATCCCGGAAATACCAGATTTGGTTTTTTCGTTACATTTGTTGGAGCCCGGCGGCTGGCTGGTACTTGAACACAATCCTCACCACCAGTTTAAGGAACACCCTTTTTTTAAAGAAGCGCGGCATTATGGAAAAACCATTTTCAGTATTTTTGAATTGCCGGAGGAAGAACCTGCTGCCGAAAGCGAATAAACCTCTGCTTATGCGCAAAACTTTTATCCCCATTTGCCTGCTTTGCTTTTCAGGATTTCTTCACGCTCAAAATGCCAATGTCAGCGGTCTTTGGAAAGGCGTCATTACCCAAAATTCTGGCGGATACCGACCAAGGTATGATTTTGAGATTTTTCTGCACCAAAAAGGCAATAAAATCACTGGGAGATCTTACGTCTATATCGAAAATATTTATGCTGTGCTCGAACTTTCCGGGGAAGTGAATGGCAATAGTATTCTACTCAGAGAAAGTAGAATCGTGGACTCCAGAAAAGTAGAAGGGCTGGAGTGGTGTATCAAGTCCTATAAATTGAATTATTCCAGAACCTCCCAAAAGAGTCAGTTATTAGGCACTTGGGAAGGCCATACAGGCGGAGACCCTTGTATTCCGGGAAATATTTCCCTATCCAGGAAATTCTCGAGAGCCTGATTTTTTTCACCACAATCTTCATGCATGAGACCTTTGGCAGAACGCATGCGCCCCCGCTCCCTTGATGACTTTCTCGGCCAAACTCATCTGGTAGGGCCTAATGGGCCGCTTCGCCTCGCTATTGAATCCGGAAATATTCCTTCCTTTGTTCTATGGGGCCCTCCCGGGACTGGAAAAACCACCCTTGCTCGTATTGTGTCTCAAAGTCTTGAAAGACCTTTTTTCATGCTTAACGCGGTGAGTGCAGGGGTAAAGGATGTAAGGGATGTAATCGAAAAGGCAAGGAGCCAGCGGTTTTTTGACCGCCCCTCCCCTATCTTGTTCATTGATGAAATTCACCGTTTTAGCAAGTCCCAGCAAGATGCCTTATTAGGCGCCGTGGAAGATGGAACATTTGTATTGATTGGGGCTACAACCGAAAACCCCTCTTTCGAGGTTATTCCGGCTTTACTATCGCGTTGTCAGGTATATATCCTTCAGCCACTGGAACAGGAGAACTTGATAAGATTAGTGGATCAGGCCATCAAAAAGGATGAATATCTTAAAGAAAAAAATCTTCACATCACTGAATTTAATGCCTTGCTCCGCTTTTCCGGTGGGGATGCGCGCAAGTTGTACAATATCCTGGAACTGATAGCCAGCCATCCGCAAGGCGAAACACCAGTGGAGATTACCGATGAAATTATTGCCCAGTGGATTCAACAAAACCTTGCCATTTATGACAAAGGTGGAGAATACCACTTTGATGTAGTTTCTGCTTTTATCAAATCCATACGGGGTAGCGACCCCAATGCGGCTCTATACTGGCTTGCAAGAATGATAGATGCCGGCGAGGATGTAAAGTTTATTGCCCGTCGCATACTCATCGCAGCGGCAGAAGATATTGGTCTTGCCAACCCTAATGCCCTGCTGATGGCAAATACAGCTTTTCAGGCCGTTCAGGTTATTGGTATGCCAGAAGCCAGGATTATTCTATCAGAAGCCGTGATTTACCTCGCGACATCTCCAAAAAGCAATTCTGCCTATCTCGCCATTGATGAAGCTCTTGAAAAAGTAAGGCGTTCTGGTGCGTTACCGGTGCCTCTTCACCTGCGAAACGCACCAACCACGATGATGAAAAACCTCGGATACGGAGAAGCTTACCTTTATCCCCATGATTTTCCGGATAACTTTGAAGCCCAGGAATATTTACCCAAAGAACTGTCAGGCACCCGCTTTTTTACACCTGGAGAAAACCAGGCAGAATTGAAAATAAAACAATTCCTTCTCTCAAAATGGAAACAAAAGTACCCCTATTGAGTCCCTCCTACCCTACTTAGGCCCATTCTGGCATCTTGGTATTCTGGAGCAAAGCTTAGTGCTTTTTGATAATCCTCTGCAGCCTTTGCACGGTCACCCATTCTTTCAGCACAAAAACCGCGATAAAAGTGAGCTCTGACATGAAGTGGGGATACCGCTATGGCTTTGTCAAATTGAGTGTAAGCCGATGCCGTAGAGTCAAGATCCAGGTATAGGAGACCCGAATTGAAAAATGCCGCATCATAAGAGGAATCCACTTCCGCAATAGTCTTATATATTCCCAAGGCACCGGTAAGATCGTCGGTACGGCTCAAAAAATCTGCCTTGGCATGGAGTGCAAGTACATTTTCCGGTGCTATTTGAATTGCCGATTCGTAATATTTTCCAGCAACGACATGCCCGCGGGATTCATGCAACTGACCCAGGTTTATCCAGCCATCTATCAAGTCGGCATCCAAGTTTACCGCCTTTTGAAAGCTATTGATGGCACGGGCTGTGTCGCCTGTCTCCTTGAAATTCATACCAAGGATAAGGTGTGCTTCCCCAAGCGCAGGGTCAATCGTTAATGCGCGATTAAGGGTTTTCATTGACTCGGGATATAGGCGAAGCAATAATTGAGTACGGCTTAGCTTTATCAAGGTGGGCAAATCTTCTGGAAAAAGATCGGCTGCTTTTTCAAGAGCCTTCAAACCTTGATAGGATTTGAAGTATTTGATATACACATCTGCCAACAAGGTATAAAATGGAGGCTGCATGGAATCCAGGGTGATGGCCTGCTGGAGATCCTGGAGTGCATTATCCAGGTTATTCTGTGCGAAGTAATAAGCCGCACGATCTGCATAATGAACGGCATTGTCGGGGTCTGTTTCAATTTTCTTGTTGAGAGCCGACAATTCAGGATTTTCAACAATTGTCGGTTTTTGCTCTGATTCTTGCGGCCGCGAGCAAGCCTGAAATAAGAAAAGCAACCAAATCAAGGAGAGTATGTTAGAAATATGGCTCTTCATAGAAAATGAATTTGACGACAAAGTTAAGACAAATAAGATCGGCAATTGGAATCAAGAAGTGACCCTTACCGTTAATACCCATCGGTCTATAAACTAATAACCGAATCAAATAGTATGTCCGTTGTGCTACAAATCGTTGTTATTGTTATCCTTTCCCTTACTTCTGCTAACTTTGGCAAGGCTCAAATGCTGATGCCTGTTATTCAATTTTCGGGTAATCAAATGCAGGTAGCCGGGCCCATGGCAATGATGCCTGACGGTGAGATTTTGGTATGCGGAATTAATCAGGGAATGGCAACCTGGCCTACACAAAATTTGGTGCAGTACGGAGAGGCGGATATTTTCCTTTCTTGTTACGACCCAGCGATAGAAGCTTTAAAGTGGACGATAAGTGGCGGCAGTGCTGAAGAGGATGGAGTATCCGCCATTGCCTCCGACCCGTTGAACAACACACTTATTGCGGGTTTCGCTTTTGGGACTTTCTCTATGGAACAGCTACACTTGGAAGGCAACCTTGCTCCAAACCCGAAATTGTTATTTATGGTAAAGGTTTCCCCGCTAGGTACTGTGTTAGGTGGATGGTTCATCCAAGGAACTGAGGAATATGCCCTTACTGATGTGGCGTCGGATAATCAGGGCAATTGGATACTTTGCGGCCATTTTAAAGGAGCTTTGTTTTTGCCAGATACTACTCTTCTGTCGCAATCTCAAAGCGATATGCTTTTAGTCAAGTTTGATTCAGATGGCCACATGTTATGGGTGGTTCAGGAGGGCAGAACCGGGATTACCAGACCTCTTGCAGTGACTGTGGATGAGGAGGGCAATGTGATATGTGGCGGTATTTTTGACCGAAACACCCAAATTGCCGGTCAGGAATTGGAGGCTTTTTCTAACGACAGGGATGGATTTCTGGCAAAATATGACGAATCAGGAACCGGTATCTGGTCGAGAAAGGTAGGAGGCGTACAGGACGATGATTTGATTGATGTAGAAATCAATAGCTCAGGCGAAATATTTGCTGTAGGTTATTTTCGGGGAGTATTGAGCTTGGGCGGTACCATCAACTTGCAAACCGACAATGGTGACCCTGATTTTTTCCTTTTGAAGTTCAATGGAAATGGCCTGCCGCAAGCCGGAATTTCATTTGGAAGCAACGAAATAAATATTGCAAAGGATATTTTTATTTCAGGCCAGCAAATCTTGTTTTCCGGGTTATTCCAGGGAGTATTATCCATAGAGGGTGGAATTTGGGATTCAGGACCTGTTTTTGCAGGCTTTTTTGGCATTTTTGACCACAATCTGGGATTCCTTCAAGGCTATGTGGCCGGTGCGTCGGAGGGGCTATCGCCATCAGGTGGCGTTTTGGATATGTCGGGAGGT
>CAYTNI010000174.1:0-6748 GCA_964439115.1 uncultured Saprospiraceae bacterium | reverse complement strand
ACGCTTTTTTCAGCTTTACTGATGAGGAGGATATCATCGTGAAGTTTGTGGAATACGGGGTGTAAATCTTCGTAATACGGAATAGCAACGAGGTTGGAAGATCCTTGGATAAGACCTGTTTCTCCCCAAACTGCCATTTTGGGATATACGGAGCGGCATGCGCTTCCTGAACCCAATCGAGCCAGATAGGATGCTTTTTTCAGAAAGTCATCTTCATTTTCCAATGTTCCGAAAAGTTGTTTCTCCACGCTGCATAAGCAAAGTGCCAGGGCACTCATGGCAGAGGCAGATGAGGCAATTCCTGAAGAATGTGGGAAGGAGTTCTGGCTATGGATGGTCCAATCCATTTGCCTAATAAATGGAAAAATGTCTGAGATGCTGGAGAGATAGGCTTCTATTTTACGTTGAAATGCCTCGTTTGGCGCTTGGTGAAAAAAGAAGGCAAGGGAAATCTGTCCGTTATCTTTTCCTTTTCTGGGTTGATAAGCGACCGTGGTTTCTGTAATTGCATGTTGCAGGGTTATACTCAAAGAAGGGTTTCTGGGTAGTTGTTCTCCATACTTACCCCAATATTTGATGATAGCTAAATTTGACGGGCTTCTCCATGTAAACTTTCCTGGTGCCGTCACAGCACTGTCCACCACCAGTTTTGGATTCTTATAATCTTGCATTGTCGTTCTTTTTTGTTCCACGTGGAACATTATGCATAATAAGACAACAGCCAGGGTTTAAACAAGTTAAAATCCGGCTTCATAAAAGTTGCTTCCTTGTCCTTTTTCGCAAGGATACTTAGTCTTTGCGGTATCTCAATTGATTGTTGAAGAATTTCCTCCATGTCATCCAGAAATTTTGCAGGATGGGCTGTTTCTAAGACTATCCCCGTATGATTCGGATGTTGGGTTAGATATCTGGATAATGCTAAATACCCGACCGCTCCGTGGGGCTCAATGACGTATTGATACTTTTCGAACACTTCTCGTACCGCCTCCCGGGTTTGTTTGTCGGTAAAAGCATATCCTGTTATCTTAGCTCGCATATTGTTCCACGTGGAACATTTGTCGTCATCAAATAAGTCGAGCATGCGGGCAAAGTTTGAAGGATTACCAACGTCCATTGCATTTGATAGGGTGCGCAGGGATGGGCGGGGCGTGTATTGCCCATCCTCCAGGTACTTTGGTACTACATCGTTGATGTTCGTAGCAGCAATAAAATGTGCGACTGGAAGGCCCATTCGATGTGCCATTAGGCCCGCAGTGAGATTGCCAAAGTTGCCACTTGGCACGCTAAATACAATGGGCTTTTGCAGATACGCTACCTGCTTATATGCCTCGAAGTAATAAAAGCTCTGCGGAATAAGCCGTGCAATATTGATGGAGTTGGCTGAACTCAACCGGATAGCGGAGTTGAGTTCCTTATCCAAAAAGGCTTGCTTCACTAAGGCCTGACAATCATCAAAAGTGCCGTCAATCTCTAATGCCGAAACATTATGGCCTAAAGTGGTTAATTGCTTCTCCTGTAACATACTTACCTTCCCGGAGGGGTATAAGATTACCACCCTGATTCCAGGCGTCTGGTAAAATCCCGCAGCAACCGCACCTCCCGTATCTCCGGAAGTTGCCACTAAAATAACCAAATCCCGCGATTCTTCCTGATTGAAATAACTCATCATTTGCGCCATGAATCGCGCACCAAAATCCTTAAATGCAAGCGATGGCCCATGGAATAATTCCAATATATGGCGCGCATCATCCAACCGGTGTACGGGCGCAGGAAAATTAATGGCGTTGAAAACAATTTGTCGAAGATCCTGCGCCGGTATGGCTCCCTGGACTAATGTCTCTGCTACGTGATACGCTATATCCTGAAATGCCATCTCTGGTAACGCCTGGATGAAATCCGCTTCCAGTTCAGGAATAGTTAATGGCATAAACAATCCCTTGTCCTCCGGCAGACCACGAAAAATCGCCTCTTTGAGTGTTACCCTGTTGCTTCGATTATTGGTGCTATATAATTGCATGCTTCGAATTTTTATATTTCAGTTGCACCTGTACGATTTACAGGAGAGACAAACTGCTCACTTGCAATCCCACCACTACCGAATGCATCCTGCATGGCTGCAGCTACAACCCCCGCTACCTCCCTGCCTTTACACAAGGCAACCAGCGAAGGGCCCGCCCCGGAAATACTACATCCTAATGCTCCTGCCTCCATCGCCGCCAACTGTACTTCGTAAAAACCGGGGACTAAGCCTGCTCGCTGTGGCTCGATAATAATATCTCGAAGCATTCGGCCAATCAACTCATAATCGTCCTGAAATAATCCGGTAATGAAACCGGCCAGATAGCCACTCTGTACAACATATTTTTTGAGCGCAATATCTGCCCGAAGAATACCTCGAGCTGTTTTGGTCAAAACCTCCACATGCGGATATACTACAGCGGCAAATAACGCCTCAGGAGTAGGTAGTTGGCTGACCTCTAATGGATCGTTGCTGCTTATCAGCACAATTCCACCTAGCATGCTCGGCCCTACATTGTCTGCATGAAAACCCCCGCTCGCCAACTGCTCCCCCGCCATAGCAAAAGGAAGTAACTGCTCCTTGCTCAACGGATACCCCAATAATGCATTTACGGCAAAAGCTCCTCCCACCGCACTTGCTGCACTGGAACCTAAGCCACTGCCAAATGGCATTCGCTTGTGAATCTCCAATTCTATGCCAATACCAAACTCCCCCAGGTGCTTTAGCACACTCATGGCCGCTACACCTGCTGTATTTTGTTCCACAGGATACGGCAATCTCCCTTCATCTCCTGTTATCAACGTGATTTCCAGCCCTGGAACCGACTTGAGGCGTGCTACAATTTCATCGCCCGGACGCTCCAAGGCTAAACCTAAGATATCGAAACCTACAATGGCATTACCCACAGATGCCGGCGCATATACCCGAACCTCCTTCATATCACAGGTAATTGGCTATTTTTATTACTTCTGCAAAAATACCCGCCGCCGTGACTTCCGCCCCGGCACCAGGGCCTCTAACCACCAAAGGACGTTCTTTATATCGCTCCGTAGTGAATATTATCATGTTATCTGCTCCACTTAAGCCGTAAAAGGGATGTTCCAAACCCACTCGACTAAGACCAATATCCGCCTGGCCATCCTCCAGTCGGGCAACCATACGCAATACTTGCCCTTTATCCGCCGCCTCTGAACGCATATCCTCAAAGTAAGTGTCGTACCCGGAAAGCTCCCGGAGAAAATCTTCTACACTAACCGCCGTAAGACAGGACTCTGGCAAAACAGGTCGGATAACGATGTCTTCTGCTTCTAGTGCAAGCCCTGTCTCTCTGGCTAATATGAGCAACTTCCGTCGCACATCCATACAACTCAAATCATCCCGCGGATCCGGTTCCGTATAGCCCAGATCCATCGCTTTACGAACAGCCTCACTAAAGCATACGCCCTCCCTGAAAGTATTAAAAATAAAAGATAACGTGCCGGACAATACCCCTTCAATCCTGAGTATGCGGTCACCACTGTCGGATAAATCACGCAATACAGAAATTACCGGTAGCCCGGCACCTACATTGGTCTCATACTCGTATAAAACACCCCTTCGTGCAGCAGCAGCCTTTAACCGCTGATACTGTATATACGCTGAGGATGCTGCAATCTTGTTGGGCGTTGATATTGAAATGCTGGCATCCAAAATATGCTCATACCATTTGACTGCCTGGTCCCCGGAAGTATTGTCAATAAAAATCGTATTGGGCAAATTGTATGCCTTCATACGCTGTACAAATGCGTCCATATTGCTGGCTTGTTCCGAGGCAGCAAGCTGGTCTCTCCATTGGTCTAATGGAATACCATCCGGGTTAAAAAGCATTTTTTTACTGTTGGCTAAGCCTACCAGCTTGATTTCCATGGCGCGTTTTTCCCGTAGGTAACTGCCCTGTTGATGAATTTGCTTCAATAAAGTACTGCCAATTAATCCGGCACCTACCATGAAAACATGTACATCCTGAGTGGTGGAAAGGAAAAATGCCTCATGCAGCGTATTCAAGGCCTTGGCCTCATCCTCACGACTTACCACAATGGAAATATTCAATTCTGAAGACCCCTGGGCTATTGCAACTACATTGATACCATTCTTGCCAAGCGCCTGGAAAAGTTGCCCTGAGATACCTGGGCGAAACCGCATGTTCTCGCCAATAATGGCAATGACGGAGAGCCCCGGCTCTACTTTTACCGGATCTACCCATTTCCGTTGCATCTCCCCGCGGAACTCTCGCTCTACAGCTTGTCGCGCCGCCTCCGAGTGCGACGGTGGAATGGCAAATGTAATCGAATGTTCTGAAGAACCCTGCGTGATGAGAATGATGCTGATACCTGCATTAGCTAACGTACTGAACAATCGGCCCGCAATGCCAGGAACCCCCACCAATCCACTTCCCTGTAAGGTAAGCAGCGCAATCTCTGGTATGGAGGATAGACCTTTTACCGGAAGGGTACTCGCTTCAGCCTTGTCAGACACTATAGTACCCTGAAAATCCGGATTAAACGTATTCTTAATGATTAGAGGAATGCCTTTAGCCAGCGCAGGCTGAATGGTGGGCGGATAAATTACTTTTGCACCAAAATGCGACATTTCCATAGCCTCCGAATAGGTCATGGACGGTAAGGTAAACGCTTTTTTTACCTTGCGCGGATCGGCAGTAAGTACGCCATCCACATCCGTCCATATTTCAATGGCCGAGGCGTCAAGTGCGGCGCCGAAAATAGCCGCTGTATAATCGGAACCACCCCTGCCAAGCGTAGTGGTCACACCAGATTCAGTGGCGCCAATAAAACCTGTAATAGATTGAATTTCAGCGTTTTGTGTAAAAAAACTAACAATTTTGGCATTAGTTGCCGAAAAATCTACCTGTGCGTTGCCGAAACGATCATCCGTTTGAATGACATTTCGGGCATCTAAGAATACCGCTGGAATACCGGCTTGTCGCATCACTAATGAAATAAGGAAAGCCGAATTGCGCTCCCCAAAACTAATGATGTGATCCATCGTGCGTAGAGAGGCCTCCCTGACGAGGAAGACGCCGTGCAACAAATTACCCAGAACATCAAAGTTACGCTCAATTTCAATAAGGGCCTCCTGTCGGATTTTTGCCGCGTTTAAAAGCACCTCTGCTGCTTGGATATGGCGTTGGTGCACGGCTTCAAAAACTTCTTGGTATGACACATCTCCTGCAGCAGCTTTGCCACCCATTAAAAGCAGCGCGTCAGTCACTCCGGAAAAAGCCGAGAATACCACCGCATATCGCTCGCCACGCTGATGATAGGACTTGAGTATATCTACTAAGCCTTGAATGCGTTCCGGTGTACCCACCGAGGAACCACCAAATTTGAGCACTTTCATGTCTATGGAAATGAATAAGTACACAAAGGTAGGGAAAATAGTCTTAGTATAAGACTTGATGCCCTCGAGTACTCACCGGGTAGCCCTACTATTGCTGCAATTGACCGGCAGCCCAATCCAATTGAAGCCGCTGCTTATTGAAATCGGACTGAAATTTAAGCCGCTTGAGCTGAGCTTCAAGGAGTTTTTGTTCCCGTGTATTGATAAGAAAGATAGAACTTTCTCCCATCTGGAAACGAAATAGCTCTGCATCGAGCATCTGACGATAGTTGTTTACCATCCCTTCCAGCAGCTCAAGCTGCTTGCGGGTATTTTCCCAGGATAGATAGTATTGCCGGATTTTATTGGATATTTCAAGGCGTTTTTGCTCTAGTTCCAATCCTGTATCCTGAATCTTTAGCCGGGTAAGTTCGAGCTTTCCGCGTTCCTTGCGAAGGAAAAGGGGAAATGAAAAATTAAGCCCCCACTTGTAGTTTTGAAGAAAAAGGTCATTGAGAGGATTCTCCCCAAAATCAAACCCGTTTCCCAGGAGATTGTATTCGATATTCAGCTGGGGTTTGAGTTGTTCGGCGGCCAGGCGGCGATCGATATCCAGACTACTGATTTTCAGCTCGTACCATCTTAGTAATGGATGGTTTAGACCTGCTTGTTGCATAAAGGTTTCCAAAGGGGGTAGCACGGTGGCAAAAGAGGTACTGTCAAGATCCACTGGCCGTAAAGCCGGTGAAATTTCCAAAGGGGTCAGATTATCTCCCCAAAGGAAATTGGAAAGTACCAGGCCGGCATTTACCTGAAATATCTCCGCATCGTTGAGATCGCTTTGCCTGCTTTGTACCAGTATGAATGCTTCCAAGGTGTCAATGGCGGGTTTATCACCCTGAAAATAGCTCTCTACCAGACCTTCCTTTCTGATTTCTGCCAGGCTCAGTGCGCGATCCACTGCGTTGCGCTGGTGCCAGGCCAGCGTCCAGTCCCAATAAGCTTTGGCAGCCTCCATAAACAAATCATTGAGCATATTTCGGCGTTCTGCCTCATTGCTCTGTGAAAACACACGGGCTTGTTGAAGTGCAGCCCGCCGCTCGTCAATCCACAATCCCTGCCCAAGTGCGGCCGAAACTCCGAGAACGGCCTGTCCTGCTGCAGGAAGTTTTTGTTCCGGATTTAACTGGATTCCTGAAGCTGTCTGAAAAGCCGTTTTCAGCTCAAGGCCATACCAGGTGGGTATTTTCAGCCCACTATTGCCATAAGCGAAGTACTCTTCGTTACCAAACCGCTTTTGTTGCCATTCCGAATATAGCTTAGGATCAAAAAAGCCTCGGGCAGCGCGCAAAT
>CAYTNI010000173.1:5456-6786 GCA_964439115.1 uncultured Saprospiraceae bacterium | reverse complement strand
GCCAAACTCGCCGAGCTGGACTACGAGCTTGTCATGGAGGTTCATGGCCATTGCCTTTTAGAAGTTCGTCCCATAACGGGAAGGCCCCATCAAATCAGGGCTCAGCTTGCCAAAATTGGATGCCCTATCAGAGGAGATGTTAAATACGGCTTCCCCTCCCCTGCGCGAGACGGCATGATTTATCTGCATTGCAGGTCGCTGGCGTTCGAGCATCCGGTAAAGAAGGAGCCCGTGGTCATCACTGCTGACCCGCCCGAAGATCAGATCTGGAAATTATTTGAATGGAATCGCTAAAAACCGCATACGATCCCGAGTTCTTTCGCCGCCAGGGCCATGCCCTCGTGGATATGCTGGCCGATTATCTGGCAGACGCTCAATCTCCTCAACCGGAAACGCCTGTGCTTCCCTGGCAAGAGCCACAAGCCCAATACCAGTGGTGGAAAGACCGTTTGGATGTGCACAGCGGAGACCCTCTTGAAGAAGGCGTCGCTTTTTTTAAAGATGTGTTATCCAGGAGCATCCATTTGCACCAGACCCGTTACATGGGGCATCAGGTTTGTCCGCCGGCACCCTCTGCCGCCCTTGCTTCATTGGTAGCCGGCCTGCTGAACAACGGCATGGCGGTATATGAGATGGGGGCAACCGCTACGGCGCTCGAGCGATTGTGCATGGAGGAGGTTGCGCAAATTCTGGGCATGGATGCCAACGCCTCCGGATTTTTAACATCAGGTGGCACCTTGGCTAATCTAACCGGTCTTCTGGCGGCAAGGAGTCACTTTGCCGTGGAGAATGTATGGCAGAATGGCCAGGGACGCCCCCTGGCACTTCTGGTTTCAGAACAAGCACATTATTGTGTGGATCGCGCAGCGCGTATTATGGGATGGGGCGCCCAAGGTATCATCAAGGTTCCTGTAGATTCAGAGTACAGGATGAGAACCGAGCTGCTGGAACCTCTTTTTCAGGATGCCAGGGCTCGCGGTATCGAAGTGATTGCCGTAGTGGGAAGCGCATGCACAACTTCTACCGGCTCCTTCGACGATTTAGACAGCATAGCCAACTTTTGCACGCACCACGGGCTGTGGTTTCATGTGGATGGGGCACACGGGGCCGCCCTCGCTTTCAGCGCTGCACACCGGGGTATGGTCAAGGGGTTGGAGCGCGCAGACAGTGTAGCGCTGGATTTTCACAAAATGCTGATGACGCCAGGGCTAACCACGGCGCTTATTTTTCGTCGGGGAGAGGCCGGCTACCGGACGTTCTCACAGCAAGCCGACTACCTCTTTGGCGCAGCAGAGCCTGAATGGTATCAGATGGCCAAAAGGAGCTTTGA
>CAYTNI010000173.1:0-5356 GCA_964439115.1 uncultured Saprospiraceae bacterium | reverse complement strand
ACCTCTTTGGCGCAGCAGAGCCTGAATGGTATCAGATGGCCAAAAGGAGCTTTGAGTGTACTAAATTGATGATGAGCATCAAGCCCATGGTTTTGCTGCACAGTTTTGGTCGGGGCCTGTTTGAAGACTACATCAACCGGGTCATGGAGAATGGTCAGCTGTTGGCCCGGCTTCTGAGAGCCCGCTCCGGCTGGCAACTTGCCATGAATCCGCATTGCAATATCGTATGCTTCCGTTTTTCGCCCCCCGGCCTTCCGGAAGAAGCCTTAAATGAACTCAACCGCCAGCTTCGCAAAACCATAACCGAACAAGGTTCCTTTTATATCGTACAAACCGCCCTCAACGGCACGATTTGGCTCCGCGTAACATTAACCAACCCCTTTACGTCGCAGGAAGAACTGGAAGAATTACTGGATTATGCCGAACATGTAGGTAACATCCTCCACGGTGATTTTTTATAAAAAATAAAATCCCTAAAAATGACCAACAAAGAAATAGCCAAAAATTTTCAGCGCCTTGGCGATATCATGGAGCTACACGGAGAAAACCCCTTCAAAATCCGTTCCTACCACAACGCCTACATGAGTCTGCGCAACTTGGAGACTCCCCTTTCTGACATGCCTAGGGAGGAGATAGATGCCATCAAAGGCGTAGGAAAAGCCATTGGCGATAAAATTCAGGAATTGCTGAGCACCGGCAAACTGCAAACTCTTGAAAAATACAGGTCAATAACCCCTCCCGGTGTAGAGGAAATGCTGGATATTTCCGGACTTGGACCCAAAAAGGCGGCGTTAATCTGGAAAGAGCTGGGCATTGAAAGTGTTGGGGAAATGCAATATGCGATTCAGGAGAATCGACTTGTAACACTCAAGGGTTTCGGAGCAAAGACGCAGGAAGAGCTAAAAAAGAAGCTGGATTTTTACCAGCTGTCGAAAGGCAAGCGTCGATTTGCTTCGGTAGAGCTTGAGGCACTGGCGTTGTGCAAAGCCATGGAAGCGGCCTTTCCTGATGCAAAGGTGGTCTTGGTAGGAGATATGTCACGTTTTTGTACGACTGTGGAAAGCATTGAATTTCTGGTAGGGCGAGAAACGATAGGCGAAGTATTACCGGATATTGCCGGATTGAGCATCGAGCAGGAGGAGGGCAATCCAGTGATTGCCAGAACAGCTTCGGGGTTTTTGGTGCGTATTTTCACTTGTCGGCCTGAAGAGTTTGGCTCACGTCAATTCCGGCTTACGGCTTCATCTGAGTTTTTGAATGCCTTTATAGCCGCCTTTCCTGGGATGGATTTCAAGAATTTACCGGAAGAGGTGGAAGTCTTCAACCGTGCTGGTATCGGGTTTATTGCGCCGGAGCTCAGGGACTGGCCAGACTTCATCGCGAAGAGCCAATCCGGGCAACTTCCCGAGCTGATTCGGGGGCCGGATATCAAGGGTGTAATTCATACGCACACCACTTACAGCGATGGCCTCCACAGTTTGCGTGAAATGGCCTTTGTGGCAAAGTCGCTGGGATACGGGTATATTGGTATTACCGACCACTCCAGGGCGGCATTTTATGCCCGGGGTCTGGAACCTGAGCGGGTAGAGATGCAATGGCGGGAGATTGAATCCCTCAATCAGGAGTTTGCGGCAGCGGGATATGATTTTCGGATTTTTAAAGGCATTGAAAGCGACATTCTCTCGGATGGTCGTTTGGACTACGACGATGCCATGCTTGCCGGCTTTGATTTTGTCATTGCCTCGATACACAGTAATTTAGGCATGGACGAAGCCAAGGCCACGCACCGGTTGATAACAGCCATTGAAAACCGCCACACCACCATTTTAGGTCATCCCACCGGGCGTTTACTGTTGTCGCGTGCCGGATATCCCATAGACCACCGAAAGGTTATTGAGGCCTGTGCCGCCAACAACGTAGCCATTGAACTGAATGCTAATCCATACCGTCTGGATTTGGACTGGACGTGGGTTCCGCTGGCGGTAGAAAAGGGCGTATTGATATCCATCAACCCGGATGCTCATAGTTGTGAGGGCATGATAGACATTCGGTACGGCATTTATACTGCCAGAAAAGGCGGATTGCGAAAAGAGGATTGTTTGAATGCTCGCTCGGCAGCTGGTTTTTTAGCCTTTGCCGCTCAAAAAAAGTAAGAACCTTTAACTTTTGCCGTTGTTAACCGTTCATTAACCAAAAAAACGGAGTTGTTAACAATAGAAAGTTTCGTCCCTTTCTACCTTTGCAAGCTTAGAACAATTGTTAAACTTTTAAAACCATAATCGAGATGTTGAAAATCGTTCAAATTGCCCTGTCGCTGGTTTTGGTTGCAGGCCTGATGGCTTGCCAGAGCGGCAATAAGGATATTCGCGACGAGGCACGCCAAAGCCTCGAAGGCGGTAACGCTGCGGTAACGCCTCAGAATCCTAATCCGATGGACCCTGCTGCTGCGCAGGCTTCTCCTGTGCCCAGTGGCCCAACCACCGAAATGGCTTTTTCTGAAACGGAATTTGATTTCGGTACCGTGAAAGAGGGCCTCAAGGTGAGCCACACTTATTCGTTTAAGAATACGGGCAAAGAACCGCTGGTAATCTCCAATGCCCAGGGTTCTTGCGGCTGTACAGTACCTAAGTGGCCTCGCGACCCGATTGCTCCGGGCAAGAGCGGTGAGATTGTGGTGGAGTTCGACACCAAAGGCAAAGCAGGTGATCGCAACCAAAAGGTTACACTCACGGCCAATACAAATCCGCCACAAACATTCCTCACGCTGAAAGGCAAAGTGGAAGGAGATCCGAATGCTCAGCCACAAGTGGCTCCATCCATTCAGATGAACCAGTAATTCCTGCGTTTTTCCATAAAAAAAGCCGATTCGGAATTACTTCGAATCGGTTTTTTTTATGAGTGCACTTTGGCTTTACAGGGATAAGAGAAAAGGTTACAGGGCCCCGAGAAAGATTCTGGCGTTATATCCTTTTAATTTCCAGCCCTTTGGAATAGTCGAGTACAAGCGATGCATCTTGCAGATTCGGATGCTTCAGTAGCCATGCGGCGGTGGGTGCTGCAACCAGCCGCTCTAATGTGCGTTGCAAGGGGCGTGCGCCATAGACGGGGTCAAAACCGGTTTCGGCAAGATGGTCCACCAGGTGGTCAGTAAATTCAAGGTTCAGGTTCCTGCTTACGAACCCCTCCCTTTTGGCAAAGATTTGTAGTTCGCGGATTGCGATTTCGCGAATATGAGGCTTTTGAAGAGCCGTAAACACCACTGTATCATCAATGCGATTGACAAATTCGGGGCGAAAGCGTCGATTGACGGCCATCCGGGTGTTGTCGTCGGGTTGGTGGGCACTGTTAAACCCAATGGAAGGTATGCCATCTGCGCCCAGGTTGGTCGTCATGATAATAATGCAATTGCGGAAATCTGTCATCCTGCCAAAGCTGTCCGTGAGGGTACCTTCATCGAGCGTGGAAAGGAGGGCATCGAATATAGCATCATCTGCCTTTTCGATTTCATCGAGCAGCAAGACGGAAAAGGGGCGTTCGCGAATTTCCCGAACGAGCTGGCCGGGTTCATCGCCATCACCGATGAGGCGGCTCAAATGGGCTGCGCTTTGAAACTCACTCATATCCATTCGCACCAAAGGAGTTTGTGTTTTGCCATGGCCGAAGAAATACTCTGCGAGCGCTTTGGCAGCCGCTGTTTTACCCACACCGGTCGGACCGGCGAACAGCAATACGGCGATAGGTTTTCTGGGATTATTCAGCCCTGTTTTGAAAACCTTTACCACCTGACATAGGCGATTTACGGCCGGTTGCTGGCCTTTGATTCGGCTTTGAAAGAACTCGCTGAGGTTGTCGAGGTCCAGTGCAAGGCCATCGCGGAGAAACACTTCCGGAAAGCCGGTTGCTTCTGCAAAGGAAGAAGTTACCAACTCCGAATCAATAGTTGATATTCCCTTCTCTATAGCTTGCTTCAGGCATTTGGACAGCAGGCGAATCCCCTTTCCTGGGAAAGCCTCATAGGGGTAATACCGGCTCAACATCCGGTAAGTCAATCGAAGCGTATCGGGCGTGATGATGATTTTGTGCTTTTGTTGAACGGCAGCGGCAAATTGGTCCAGTATGGATTGTATTTTAGCCTCCGGCAGATCCGGCAAAAAAACCAAATGGAATAGCTCCGTAAAGCCTGACAATTGGCGACGCATGCTGAATAGCTCTTCCGGCGTTACCTCCCCTATCATTTTCAATTGCCCTTCCCGGATGAAGGACTGCAGGAAGGCGGCGGTACTTTCCTGGGGGCTTCTCCCACCACTTTTCAACAATTGAGCAGTGTCTGTCACCCAAAGTACCCCTTGAGCTGTCGTCAACTCACGCACCAATTCATTGCACGTTTGTTGCCAATCTCCCAGATATTTACCCCCCGCGGTAATTTTTTGAGACTGGATGCGCCAGAAGGTTGGTTTTTGCTCCCCGGAGTCGCTGCGCTTAATAATTTGCCGAATGGCAGCGAGTATTGCTGTACTCTTGCCGGAACCCGTGCTACCCACAATAATCACATTTCCATGGTCTGATTGAATGACGTCTGCGATATTTTTCACTGCATCTTCCATTCCCCAGGCTGTGTCCATCAAGGATCCGTTCCTGAAAGAAGCCGTGGGCGGACTAGCCGGCATCTGTTCAGCGTATCGTTTCAACACGTTCAGTTGCGGTTCTTTCGTTGGGAAATTTTTTTCCTTTTTGGAGGATGATTTGATGGTCATCGAGATACTTTCTAACTCGGGTAAGCCATATCCTTTTATTCTGAAGATTTGCTCGGGGCTCATGCGTTGAAGTTCGTTCAACGCCAGATATTCCATCAACTCGTTCAGGGTTGAAGTTTCCTGGCACAAAAATCTCTCGCACAAGCCGGGGATTTCCACAGAGAGTGTACCATCGTCATGTTGGCCTACGATGGCGAATAAGTCAAGGGACTGCATTTCTTTTAACGGGTAATAGTAGTCAAATCCTTTGAAAGCAGGGCGCAGTGTAACCTTGAATAGCTTAAGATAAAGGCTGCAGACATTCCAGCCGTAGTAGTATTCGTCGTTTTTTTCAGCATTATCCAGCTTTTCCCTCATCATGCTTTTCAAGGCTTTGGGGTTGTCGGCGATTGCCTCAAGATTGTTACCGACCAGTATTCCTAAGAAAGCATTATCCGTCAAACGATAGCAGAGCAGGGGGTATTCTATTTTTGCCATACCGGGCCGTGGTTTTGTAAGGAAGTAGCTTGATAATATTGAACAAAAATAATAGGTTTCAGCAGGTTTTATTCATTTGACCCGTTACCGTATGGAAAATCTTTCCCGTTTGGAATTGGGTAGTT
>CAYTNI010000172.1:0-6828 GCA_964439115.1 uncultured Saprospiraceae bacterium | reverse complement strand
CATTAATCTGTCCGGGCAGGGAGAGGTCACCTTGATCTACTGCAAAAATGATGTTTTCAAGAGGCTTGAAGGAATAGCCTGCAGGAATAGCCAGTACAGGCACTTTTGAATGGCTGATAACGCCGTTGGCGGTACTGCCCGAGAAGATTTCCTTCAGGCCGGAAGCTCCCTGCGTGCCCATTACGATGAGATCAATGCCCATGGATTCAGCATTTCGGGCAACACAGGAGATGGCATCTCCCCGCACCACCTTGCCTTCCACGGTTGCGCCGGCAAGGAGCCTTGGACGCAACTTATCCACCAGGGATGCCATTTCTGCCTCTGCATCATCTTTCATGATAGACTCCACGGAGACCATGACCGTTTCAGAAGAAACAAGGTGGTAGGCGTGTAAAATGGTAATATGGGCGCCGAACCGATTGGCGATATCTACCACGTAGTCCAGTGCACAAGCCGCATTTTCAGAGAAATCAGTGGGAACGAGCAGGTTTTTCATAGAGTCCGATTTTTACCTTGTAAAGATAGTCCCTTTGAGGCTGATTTCAAAGCAGCGGCCCAATCTCGATGAACTTTTTCCAAAAATCACCTCAGGATGACTTTGTGGATCATATTTGCGTTACCGGCCTCCAGCCTCAACAAATAGGTTCCTGATGGGTAGGCTGAAAGATCTATATCCGCCTGCAGGGTTCCCTGTGGTAAAACCCGCCGACTCAACGCTACCCCGTCAATTCGAAGCAGCGTGGCAGTGCAAGACGCGGTTGTAGGCTGGGAGAATTGAATACCCATCCATCCGGATGTCGGGTTTGGCCCTATGCGAAGTTGCATGCCGGAGAGTTCATAGATACTGCTTGGAATAACAGTGAACCTAAAGGGCGAAGTCGTGGCATTGCCGCATTCATTGATGGCAGTGACCCTCCAGAAGTAGGTGTCAGGGTTGAGGGGTGGCGTTACCTGCGCAGAGATCTGCGTACTCAATACAGAAAACACCATGTCGGAAAAGTTTTCATCACGGGCAACCTCTAAGCGGTAATTGTCAGCACCTGAAGCGGGCAACCAACTCAGCACCGGAGAAAAACTGGTAACACTACTGTTATTTGATGGATTACTAAGCAAGGGGAAGGGCGGTGCCGTTTCCACCTGTAGATTAAGATTAATAGTTCCATTCCCACCGTTAGTGCCGGAGCTTACAGTAACCGCCATTTGAAAAGCACCTCGATTCAGGAAGAGCAGGTTTTGTACAGCTACGCGTACCTGACTTCCATTTTGGGAAAATTCAAGTTGTGGCTGTACTGCTCCCGGACCTGAACCGGTAAAGGCAAAGGTCACGGGGGCCAGGAAGCCTGGCCCGAGCGTGAGGGTATAAATGGCAGAGTCTGTATTACAAACAGCCAGTGACAGCGGGGTAGCAAGGATGCTAAAGTCCGGCACTGTAGTAAATCTGCCAACAGGAGTTGCCTGGCTCCACCCGCAGATATTGCTTGCTTCCACGCGCCAGAAATAAGTACGTGCAAAATCGAGATTTGCAAGGGAAAAAGTAGTTCCGGCCTGTGTAGAATTGGCTATCAGCTGGCTGAAGAGTGAGTCAGTGGATACCTGTACGCGATAGCTGCTCACGTCAGGAAGGCTAGCCCAGGAAAGCATCACATTCCGTGGTACCATTGTGGCTGCTTCTGCCGGTGAGAGCAGTGCCGGAGCGGGTGGCGGGCCATTCACACTAAACATAATCGAAGTGGTGTCTGACGCTGTATCGCTTGTTCCTCGGAGCAAGGCATTGAAAACACCGGTCTGAGGAAACCCCCATACACTTACCGTGACGATTTGGCCAGGAGCAGCAATATCGGTACTGGAAAAAGCATAAGAAACACCCCCCGGCAGTCCGATGAATTCTAGCTGAACGCCGGCAGAGTCAAAAGCAGTACCAACACCTACATCGAAAGTCACCGTATCTGAAAGACAGGGGCTAAATTCCGTTTGTGCCGGGAACAGCTGAGCTTCATGCGGTAGTGAAGTACAAACTTCAAGATTCCAGGCAATGATTGACCCTCCATCCTGATTGACAAAATCGTTTACCCGCAGTGTCCAGGTACCGGTGGCGGGTTCGCCGGCCATCCCTAAAAGGGGATCTACGGGTTGGAAATTGCCAGAGGCGGCGGGAGGGTTTGAATTACAGGTTCCCTCCAATTGCTGGGCGGTATTTGGCGCAAGGTCATCAAAGGAAAGCAAAAGGTTATCACCCTGGCATCCAAATTGGGAAGTGGGCACCCCCAGGCGGTCAAATAGAACCACCGTTGTACCGGAAGGTGACACAAGGGTAGCCCGTAAATCGCCTACCCAGGAATGTATTATATCGAGACCTGTAACTTTTACGGCCGCTACTTCACCGGGAAGTTGAACGGCGAGAGTTGAGTTGACGACTGGCGTTCCCTGAGTGGGTATTACGACTGGCAAACCCGACGCTGTGCGGATACCGCAGATGGTGACGGCAGTGGTGAATGACCGCACCTCTGACCACTGGCCTTCGCCGCAGAGATTGGTTGCGCGCACTCTCCAGTAGTACCGTGTATTGGGGTTGAGCAACTGATTGTCGAGGGAATTGGAGGCCAGGTCATTGACCGCACCTACAATCTGGGTAAAATCGGGGTCACTGGCCAGTTGAAAAGCATAGCGGGTACCTACCTGTTGGGAGGCCCATGTAAACAGAGGTGCAACGGACGCTCCAACCAGCCCTGCTTCCGGCTCGAGTAGTTCGGGAGATACAGGAAGGCCGGCATTGACTTGTAAAAATAAGTTGGAACTGGCCTCATGAATACTGTCTGTACCTTGCAGGGTCATTTGATAATTGCCCGGGGATATAGTACCGGTATTCGCAATCCACAAGTTAATGGTATCTCCGGGAAGTGCCGGGTTTTGAGAAAAGCTGGCCGAAGCATCCGGGGGTAGATTTTGCAACGTAAGGGTGACTGTATCTTCAAAATTGGGACTAACCACGATTTGGAAGATTGCACTATCCGGGGCGCAGATGGCCTCATAGGCGATGAGGGGATCCACGGTGAAGTTGCAGGCTCGGGCCCAACGGCCATCCAACTCGGTTAAACCAAAGTCGTCGGGGTCAAGCCATGGTTTCAAACTGGTGGCCGGAGTACCGCCGCCCGTCCAGGAGTACAGAATCCAGCCAAAGGAATCGTAGGAATTATTATTGCACGAGGCGGCTCCGCCATGGAGTTGCCCTACCACTTGTTTTTGCCGGTTGAACAAGGGTGCTCCGGAAGAGCCCCCTTCGGTAGTACCGATATCCCAGTCGGCTACTACGATGTGATTGCCATCAGGAATATTCTGATTGCCGCTGCCCCAACTCCCGGGGTAGGTTGGGTCAAATTCAAAGCTGATACGCTTCTCATCGGTACTTGGGTGATGCACACAAATTACGCTGTCCTGGGGTGTCTGGTCGGAGAGATTCCATCCGGCATAAAATGCGTTGGCCGCTTCCGGGACAGGGTTGGAAAGCTCCAGCAAGGCGACATCTGACGTGGGATATCTTGCCCGAAGCGTAGAACCGGTATTAAACAGATTGAGCTGGCCATCACCGGTACCGCCGCTGGCAGGGCTCCCTGGCTGGCGACATGTGCTGTTTTGATAATTCCAATACACGACCAGCGACGGCGCATTATTGGCGTTTACGCCGCAGTGCGATGCTGTCATGAAGTATGGCGTACAATCGTTGCGGGTATTATTCACCAAAAAACCGGTACAAAAAGTACTTCCGCCGAGGCCATAAACGGCTACAGACTGGATGATGTCGCGGTAATGATCTACAATGGCCCAGCCGTCAGCAGCGCCACAGACCACATCGAGGTTGCAGGAGCCGGACAGGAATTGGCTAAATCCGAGAAAGTCGTGATTGACAAAAGCCAAATGGAGCCGGAGTTCTGCCCGGCGTTCAACAGGTACCTGAACCTCCACAATAAGGTCATCCGTGTCCAGTACCGGTGTCCATAACTGGGCATGATCCTGGTTATCTGCGGGACTGAAAGGACCGAGTATGCGGGATTGGTCGGGCGTAAAAAGGAAAAGGTTACCCCCATCCGGCATGGTGTATTGGTCGAACCCCAGATTCAGTGAGCGGGCACCGGACGACCGGATTCTAAACCGCCAGATGGCATATCCGGCAGGACTAATTTCCCATTTGCCGTGCGTTTCCGGAGAGACATCTACAGCGACAGGTTCTGCAAAGCGGGGAGGCCTGCCGGGAGCACGCTGCGACAATTCAGCCTGCAGCAAGGTCTCATTATTGAGAGGAGGTAATGTCAGTACAGGTAATTCCTCAATAGGGGTTTTCAGGTTGGCAATTTGCTGAGCGCCGAGGGGGAAGGCGAAAAACCCCAGGATGAGGATGTGAATGAGTCGGATGGACATGCGTTTTTATTAAAATAAACAACTAGAACAACGCTCAAAACTATTGTATTCTTTTGGGTCAATCAAAATATTGCGATGCATTGTCGGCTCAGCGCAAAAATTAGCCTCCCAAAGGCCAATAATTCGGCCCATTATTGCTTCACAATCCTGGCGACACCTTTCCAGGCTTCGTGCTGCATGGAAACGGCGTACATTCCTGAGGAGAGGTGGCCAATTTCCATGGCATGCGTCAAAAGCGTATCTCCTTTGCGAATCAGTTCGCGGTGCACCAGTTGCCCCAAAAGGTTGTGGACTTCGAGCCTAAATACGCCTTTGACCTCGTGGCTGAGTTCGATTTGAATCAAGTCATTTGCCGGATTAGGGTACACGCTCAGGTGCTTGCTCAGATCTGAAGGTTCCTGGGTGTCGGTTGGTATTTGGTAGAGGAAAGGATTGGACAGGTTGGAGCATCCGGCCTCATTAAAAATCCGCACCAGGTAGGTACCCGCTGCCAGAGGGGTTATCGTCTGTGAAGTACCCCCTTGTGCTGCGGGAATGGGTGTGCCGTTAAAATACCATTGAAAAATAGCGCCATTGGTAGCCGTGAGTTGATTGCCAATCTGAGTAATTGCGGGCAATGGAGGAGCACTTACAGGAAGCTGAAAAACCGTGGACTGTGTACACCCGGCTCCATTGGTTGCCACGACCACAAACTCCCAATCGCTGAAGAGGGTGACAGTCAATGAAGAACCCTCATAGATGAGATTGCCGCTGCGTTGGTCATACCAAAGGTATCTGTCTCCGCCGATGGCATTGAGGGTGACCGGAGTACCGCCACATGCCGGTAGCTGGCTGGCCGCCACAGAGACCTCAGGAAGTGGATGCACAGTGATGAAGTTGGGAGCAACGCCGCTATTACTGCCAAACACATTACTGGTGGTCAGACTGATGGAATAGGTGCCAGGGGTATCATACAAAACATAATTGTGCTGGCTTTGCGAGGTGCTGGGCGAGCCGCCGGAAAATTCCCACAGCCATTGGCGCGGAAAATTGGAAGAAATATCCTCTATCAGGATTTTCTCCCCGGCACACACGCCTCGACGGGCAGCCCGAAGGTTTGGGTCGGGTGGTCCACTGGAAAAATTCAGTCCGTTTATAAAGGCGAATTCGTCGAGGTATAAGTTATTTCCCCATCCGGAAAAATTGGCAAACAGAAAATGCACGCGGGGCTGTCCTGCCAGGAAGCCTAGATGGATTTGATTGTCCTGCCATTCATTTGAAGCGGGAATAAAGGGGTCCTGAGTAGTTGGAGCTGTGGCCAGCTCCACTCCTCCCTTAAACCAGAATGGCGTGAAGGTTACCCCGCAATCGGTAGAGTAATACAGCACCAGGGTATCGGAATACTCTCTGCTGAAAGGCGCGTATGCATGCTCGAAATACAAGTAAGGATTGGAAACCCCTGAAAAATTGATGGCCGGCGTCACCAGGGCATCTATTGTACCGGAAGGGTCGTCATCCACACTGTAATTGTCAAACACTACACTTCTCACCCCAACCCCGAAGGAACTAACTGCCGCAAACTCAAAAGTGCGGTCGGCATCGGGATTGTACAGCAGCCAGTTGTTCAGAGCGGAGGTGCTGTTTTCAAAATCCTCGAACAACTGGCTTGAGGTGACCGAGGAGAGTACATTAATATAGTTGTCTTTGCGAAGGGTATTGCTACCGGCGGCATTGGAGACGGTGAGTTCCACGCTATAAGTACCTTGCTGATTGAAGGTGATAAGTTGGGTCGGGCCGCTAAAAGTGCCCGCCAGATTGTCTTCCTCGTCATAAAACCGCCAGGTGGTGGTAGTTGGATTTTGGGTAGATTGACTGGTGAAGGAGATAGACTGGCCGGAGCAGATATTGGTTCTGTTGGAGGAAAATTCAGCAACTGGCGCTCCTGTATTGCCTCCGGTAGAAAGGTGTACGGTAGAGGTTTGCAATTCCCTTCGACGCGGACTAAAATCCAAAACGGTGCGCATTCTGCTTTTTTGACAGAGGGTAAAGATGTTCATGCAGGCATCAAAGCTGTAATCCATATAGTTTTCAATCATATCGGCGCTGCCGCAACTGCTGGTGGCCACGCAGTTGTAATTGGGCTGACCCGCGTTGGGGGTATCACTGCAAAAATCATCGGCATTACAGCCGCCATCGCCCCAGATATGGCGGAGGCCAAGCCAGTGCCCCACCTCATGAGTGGCAGTTCGCCCGCGGTTGTAAGGGCTCTGAACATTTCCGGTTCGCCCAAAGGATTGCCAACGGATGACCACACCATCAGTACTTCCCGGACCTTCATTTTGATTGAGGCCCTGCAGGCCTGACAAACTGGGGAATTGGGCGTATCCCAAAAGGCTCTGGTCGGCTCCGCCAAATTGAACTGTCCATATATTGAAG
>CAYTNI010000171.1:0-6840 GCA_964439115.1 uncultured Saprospiraceae bacterium | reverse complement strand
CTACCCCCTTCCCGTCGCATCAATTTATACGCCCATCCCGTTGGTCCTTATGCCTTTCGTCTTCAGTAGGAAGTATGCATTACAAGATAAAAGAAATCTATTACACCCTGCAGGGCGAAGGCGCCCAAACCGGAAGACCTGCCGTCTTCTGCAGGTTCACCGGCTGCAACCTCTGGAGCGGCAGGGAAGAAGACCGCGATAAAGCCATCTGCCAATTCTGCGATACTGATTTCTGGGGTACTGACGGCACCAATGGCGGCCGTTATTCCGCCGACGAACTGGCCGACAAAGTGGCCTCGCTGTGGCCCCAACCCCTCGGCAAACCCTACGTGGTATGTACCGGCGGTGAACCGCTCCTACAACTCGACGAACCTCTCATCGCCGCATTCCACCATCGCGGCTTCGAAGTGGCCATTGAAACCAATGGCACGGTAAAGTCCCCTCAGGGTATCGACTGGATCTGTATGAGCCCAAAAGCCGGTACCACCCTGGAAATCCATGCAGGCCATGAGCTCAAACTGGTATTCCCCCAACCAGGCGCCGAACCGGAACGCTTTGAACAACTCGATTTCCAACACTTCTTCCTCCAACCCATGGACGGCCCCCATCGCGAACGCCATACCCAACAAGCCGTTCAGTACTGCCTCGACAACCCGCAATGGCGCCTCAGCCTCCAAACGCATAAACTACTGCTCATTCCTTAAATTTTCCAGATAATGGCCTTCACCGAATCCAATATGCTCCCACTGGGCACTAAAGCACCTAATTTTACCCTGCCGGATACGGTTTCCGGCATGAACCTATCCTTAGAGGAAATCGCGGCCGGCAAATCCGCCCTGGTGGTCATGTTCCTGTGTAACCATTGCCCCTACGTCATTCACGTCAATCCCGAAATCGTGCGCATCTCGCGGGAATATCAACCCCAGGGTGTTGCCTTTGTAGCCATCAGCTCCAATGATGTAATCAACTATCCGGATGATGCCCCGGATAAAATGAAAATACACGCTCTCCAAACCGGGTACAACTTCCCCTACCTGTACGACGAGTCCCAGGAGGTAGCCCGCGCTTATGACGCTGCCTGTACGCCCGATTTCTACGTGTTTGATGCACAAAGAAGGTTGTTCTACCGCGGCCGCATAGATAATGCGCGCCCCAAAACGGATACGCCGCTCACCGGAGCTGACCTGCGCGCCGCATTGGATGCCGTGCTCGCAGGGAAACCCGCCCCGGAGCCGCAGTACCCGAGCGGAGGTTGTAATATCAAATGGAAAAAGTAACCTGAAAGGTTATTTGTCGCCGCTGCCGGCAAATTCCGTTTCGGTATCTGTCTTTTCCGATACCCATTCCTCATCGTCAGGCTTACCCTGTATGGCCTGATATACTACGCTCTGCATCCGCTGACGAATGCGAAGACCATTCAGTCGGGAATTGCGCTGCGTAGGGTACGTCCTGTTGCTGAGCAAAATAAACACAGTGCTGGTTTCGGGATCAGCCCAGGCACTGGTGCCCGTGAATCCATCGTGCCCAAAAGCTTCCGCCGACATTCGGGAAGATACGTTCTGATGCATGCGGCCATCCATCTGTCGCATATCAAAACCCATGGCACGACGCGTGCTTTCCGGATGTCGGGTGACAAAAACATCCACCGTCTCAGGTTTCAGATACTGCCGACCACCATAATACCCCTTCTGCAACACCATCTGCATGATGGCGGCAAGATCCTCGGCGTTGGAAAATAAGCCCGCGTGACCGCTGACACCACCCCACATCGCAGCCCCCATGTCGTGCACATAGCCCTGCACTTTCTGCATCCGAAAGTAGGCATCATACTCCGTGGGCGCAATGCGGTTTGATTCCACGCGCTGCAAAGGGTTAAAACCTATGGTTTGAAGTCCCATCGGACAAAAAAAGGATTCGTCGAGATAGATATCAATCGGCATTCCGGTAAGACGATGAATCATCCTGGACATCAGATAAAAGCCGAGGTCGCTGTACCGATACCCTCGGGTTGGAAGCAATGGGGAGTCCACAATTTCCTGCCAGATGGAGTCCGCATAGTCGTTGCGCAACCAAAGGTCGGGCGCTACCGGAATTTCAAAACCTTCATCAGACTGGGCGCAATAATACGCCGGTTTGGGATAGATATCCTTTTCGGATTTTTCCATTGTGCGACGGTAAAACGGCAACCATGGTTGAAGACCCGCCCGATGGGCCAGAATGTCCCGCAGCAGGAGATCCGCCTTGTTGGAACCTCGCAATTCGGGAAGATAGCGGCCAATAGGGTCATCCAGATTGATTAGGCCTTCGTCGTACAACTTCATCAGGGCAATACCGGCTCCTGCAATCTTGGTCACGGAGGCCAGGTCATATACATCGTCGGGCAGCACACGGCGGGTTTTGCTGTAGGTATGATGGCCAAAAGCCTTGTGATAGACGATTTGCCCTTCGCGGGCCACCAACACTACACATCCCGGCGTTGCGCCTTGCTGAATGGCTTCTTCTGCATAGCGGTCTATTTTTTCCAGGACATGGCTATGCATCCCGGCTCTTTCCGGTAAGGAATAGCCCATTTTCAGGATTGCCTGCGTGCTGATTCCCGTCTGATATCTGCTCGAAGCTGAAGCTGTTACCGGGAGTCTGCCACTTACGCCAACACCTCCAAAAATTGCCTGTGCCGCCAGGTCCTGGGCGATGGGGTCATCCTCATACGCCACGAGAACGGGATCAAAAGCGTCGAAATGCTTCAGGCTGTAGGGTGTTCCAAAAATAACCAACACTACCCGGGTGCGGCGGTTCAGCGCGTCCAGAAACTCCAGCGCGCTCTTGCTCAAACCATATCCCTGTGCGGCAAACGAGCTCATACCGTGAATCCCAACAATCACCACTTCTTTTTTGCCGAGGGTCTGCAGCAACTTGCTCCGCTGTGCGGAAGTGATTTCTTTCGGAGTTTGAAACAAAGGCATGGCCTTGTATTTCTCTATGCGCTCCTGAAAAGGTGTTTTAGTGCCCGCGCCGATACTGAGCGCCGCCATATCGGTACTCATTTGCTCCAAAGGAAGCAAATTCCCTTTGTTGCGCACTAGCGTGAGGGCATTTTCATAAATTTTCCACTTCAGGGCAATAGCTTCCGGGGTGTTGAGGTCTTGTTGCAAACTATCGGTGGAAATAGGTGTAAAGGACGTCAATCCAAGTCGGTATTTAGCACGCAGAATGCGCTTGACATGCTCATCCACTTCAGCCTGAGCAATGCGCCCTTCGGCGATATATCGCTTGATTTCGCGAAAAGCAGCGCCCATGTCTTCCGGGAGCACCAGCACGTCATTTCCGGCCAAAAGAGCTTCCGCTTCCACCTCACCGGCCTCGAAATGCTTGGTCACCCCCTTCATCTCCAGGGCGTCGGTGAAAATGAGGCCTTCGAATTTCAGTTCGTCGCGTAGAAGGGTACTCACGGTATATCTGGAAAGTGTCGTGGGCCTGTTCATGGCTGTATCCAGTGCGGGCACGTTGAGGTGTGCTATCATCATGCTGCCGATACCCTGACGGGCAAGTTCGCGAAAAGGAAACAGCTCGATGCTGTCTAAGCGGTGCCGGTCATGTCGGATAACCGGCAAATCCAGGTGTGAATCCACATCAGTGTCCCCGTGTCCGGGAAAATGCTTGGCACAGGCCATCACGCCGTTGTCCTGCATCCCTTTGGCATACATATGGCTCTTGAGTGCTACATTGTAGCGGTCTTCGCCAAAGGAACGCGTATTGATGACCGGGTTGGCCGCATTGTTATTGACGTCCGCCACGGGCGCGAAATTGACGTGTACCCCAATGCGTCGGCACTGTCTGGCGACTTCTTTTCCAAATTCATAAATTATCCAGTTGTCCTGAATGGCTCCCATCGCCAACTGCCGGGGATAGCTGATGGTATGCTGCTTGAGCCGCATGCCGAGTCCCCACTCGCCATCAATGGCCACCATCAGCGGAATGCGGGAAATCGCCTGATACCGGTTGGTGAGCTCCACCTGTTTTTCGGGAGTACCCTGAAAGAAACAAAGGGAGCCGACATGGTAATCCCGGATGAGCTGTTCTACCCCCGCTACATGGTCCGGACCTTTATCGGAATGGGCACGGATCATAAAAAGCTGTCCGAGGCGTTCCTCCTGGCTCATGGATTGGAACACGGAGTCCACCCAGCGATCTTCTTCCGGCATCTGGGAAGAGAGGATGGTCTTTGGAGGATAATTGGAAATGATGCCACTTAGGAATATCAGACTTGACAAGGCAAGACCCAGCGGAGCCCAAAGAAGCGCAAATGGCGGTTTTCTAAATGCAAAAGCGTGTTTCATGGCCGTGTTCACAATGATGAAATTTCAGTAATCGTCCGGCCAATATAAGACAAGTTTTCACATCTCGGCTGAGGCGCGATAATTTTTACCCGTTAAAAGTGCCACAATGTTTGCAGGTTTGCAGGGATTCGGAGGCCATATACTCCTGAATGGCCGCCTTGATTTGGGTGCCAATATCTTTGAGTTCGAAACTGGCTTCATGTAATTTTTGATGGCAGTTGTCGCAAAACCACATCAACTTATCCATTTCGCCCGGTTTGCGATAGCGCTCAATCACCAAACCCACCGTGTCGGCAGGTCGTTGTGGCGAGTGCGGTACACGGGGAGGTAAAAGAAACATGTCCCCTTCCCGGATATGGATGGTTTCCGGCTGACCCGTCTCATTGATTATCTTCACACTAATATCACCCTTGATTTGGAAAAAAAGTTCCTCCCCATCTTCGTAGTGATAATCTTTCCGTCCGTTGGGACCGCCTACGACCATGACAATGTAATCGTCGTTACCCTTGTAAATCTGGTGATTTCCCACAGGCGGCTGGAGGAGGTGTCGATTGTCTTCAATCCATTGGTATAGGTTGAATGGTTTGGCTATCGGCATAAGGCATTGGTTTGATGTGGTAAATTTATGCTAAAATTGCAGGTAAAAAGCAAAACAACAAGATGAATTTGAATCTCCACGGCAAAAACGCCCTGGTGGGGGGCAGCAGCAAAGGCATTGGCAAGGCCATCGCCATGGAACTGGCAGCCCTCGGCGCCAACGTAACCCTTGTTTCCCGCTCACCGGAACTGATGACCACCATCCTACGGCAGCTCAAAAGCCGCCCCGGGCAAGACCACGATTTTCTCGCTGTTGATTTTTCAAACCGCGAGGATTTGCACCGCAAGGTTTCGGCCCTGCTCTCCGAGAGGAATATCCATATCTTAGTCAACAATACGGGAGGCCCACCTTCCGGGCCTTTGCTCGATGCCCCCCTGGAAGCGTTTGAACTTGCCTTCCAAAATCACCTTATCGTCAACCAGATGCTTGCAAAGCTGGTTGTTCCGGGAATGATTCGCGATGGATATGGCAGAATCATCAACGTCATCTCCACCTCCGTAAAGGCTCCGCTCGACGACCTCGGCGTATCGAATACCGTTCGCGCAGCGGTGGCCAATTGGGCAAAAACCCTCAGCAATGAGATAGGGCGCCATGGTATTACGGTTAACAATGTCCTACCCGGTCTCACCGATACCGACAGGCTTCGCGCCCTCATTGAAAGTAAGGCCAAAACTACCGGTCAATCCTTTGATGCGGTTGCGGCAGCCATGCGCTCCAGTGTTCCGGCCCAGCGCTTTGCCGAGCCGGAAGAAGTAGCTGCCGCTGCGGCTTTCCTGGCTACTCCGGCAGCCGCCTACATCAACGGCACCAACATCACGGTGGATGGTGGCCGCACCAAAAACCTGTAAACCGGCTAAGGCTCAGCGGCGCTTCAGTGCAGGAGTTGCTGCAGCGGCCTTTGCCGCCAGCAAATACACCAAGGAGGCTGTGCCGTCCATAGTGGGCTCATTGGTGCTGTAGTCGCCGTAATCATCGTGATATACCGCGAGTTGGCTCTGAAATTCAGCGTACTCATCCTCCTGGTAGAGCTTGATGCCTATTAATCGCCCAAAAATGCTTCCATATACGGGCCCGTCGGTCAGTCCACCATCTATCGGATAGTTTTTCAGATAGGTAAATGCCGAGTGGGGGTCCACCGGCGTATCCCCGGAGGCGGGTAAGCCTACCACGAAACTTGTGCCCCATGGGTTTACCCCGAACAACCAGTCGAAGCAGGCCTGCTCCAGTTGTAAGTACGTATCGTCGCCGCTGAGTTGTCTGTACCAGTAGCACTGTATAGCAAAGGAGGTGGTAAGGTTATTGGAACACCAGATAAATGGAATGCCGCGATAAAAGGCGTTGCCTTTTGCTTTTTGCCATACTTTATCAATACCCTGGCGGTAGTATTCCGTTAATTCTTTCTTCTTTTTGCCTTTTAGGATTTTGGCGAGTTCGTAATGCCCCAGATTGATAAAAGGATACCATTGATAATGACGAGCTGTATCAGCGCCGAGCCAGGGGGTAATAGGTTCTTCGCGGGCAAAGTTTAGCGCGTAGTCGGCGAGAGGGGTATCCGAAGGAATGCCCGCCTTCAACATGGCTGAAGCGGCAAGCTGCATATCGTCTTTCCAGTTGTCTTCCTCATAAAAGTAGGGTGCGCGATTGGGTGCGGTTTGACAGACGCCGGGCTTGGCTCGGCCAAAATCAAAGGCGGAGCGGGCCCGTTGTTGGAGCTGGGAAGCAAGCGCAGCGTCCCTATTTTTCCACATTTCGGCACCCAAGGCAAAGGCTGCAGCCATTTTTCCGGCAGTAGAAGCGGTTCCTGTTGCCCGGTTTTGATATTTCCCGAGGCCTTGAGGCTCCCCCGTACAGAAATAGACCGGACGCTCAAAGCCTTTTCCATACAAGGAATCCTCCTTGGGGATG
>CAYTNI010000170.1:0-6860 GCA_964439115.1 uncultured Saprospiraceae bacterium | reverse complement strand
ACCCAAAACAACATTTGAAGCAGGAGAACGCCTTTTTTCATGAATTCCACTGTATTCTTCGCATAACATCATACCGTCGGGAATGGTTTTACGGCCGTAGTTGTGCCGGTAGTCTGCCTACTTTAAGGCTCCTGCCGGATGCGGAGGTTGCCATAAGTCAACCCGGTCTTGATCAGCCCCTTTGCGTCTGAATTTCCAAGATAACCCTTTACTTCCCGGGCCTGGTTCTGGATGCGTTCAAACCTCACTGAAGTTTGCTCCGGATAGGCCATATCTGCGTAATTGCCGTAGCACTCAATACGCGTTTGCAAACCTGGTTCCAGATTGATTTTACAATCGGAATACTTACCGGTAAAGTCAATTGCCGTAAAATTTTTATCAAGTATATCTATCACGGTACCGCCATAAGCTGCCGTCATTTCCAGGCGATTCAAAAGGCGCCCAATGCTGAGGTTACTATATTTTGTGTTGATGAAGACATCCCTTGCCCGTTGTATTCTGAAATGGTCGTAGTTGCCCGTATTGTGGAAAACGCCGATATCCCCGAGCCGATAGTCATCGTATTTGGAGGTGCTCCGTACAGTTCCCGCACGCTCAAAAGCCACTTTGGAATACTTGGAAGTAATGTTGACCTCTTTTGATTCGGTACAGGTTAGATTGCCGTAACTTACTACCGCCTCCATATTGCCCGTTTTGGCAATTGTTCCGTTACCATAGCCCAAGTCCACTGTGGCACGGCCGCCGATGCCATCAGACTTGAAATTGCCGTATTTGACCTGAAGATACACCTTGTTTTCCAGCGCTGCAATAAAGGCATTGCCGTAGCGAAGGTACAATTCGAAAGCGGCCGAGGCAGGCATGTGTACGAGGTAGTTGATTTGATAGTCGCTGTTGGAATTACCCCAGCTCCACCACGACCATTTTACAGGGTCAATTACAGTTTCGGCCCTGACAAAACCGGGAGACTGGGAAAAATCCACCTGTATTCTGCCAAACACCTCATCTGCCTGCGATTGGGTGCGGGTTTTCACCAGTATGGTCACTTCGATCTGCACCCGGTTTTTATCCCAGGTTTTAACCTCCACTTTGCCATACTTATTGGTAATATTAACAGTGCCCTCTGCCGAGATGTCGTATTCTTTTTTGATTATTTTGGTGAACTCCTGTGCATCTGCCGCCTTTAAATAGGCCAATGGCATAAAGAGAAGGAGGCCAAACAGTACCGTTCTAAATCTCTTTTTCATGGTGTATTGATTTCGTTTTGCTTTTTGAAGACTGAATGCTGTCAAGTACTTTTTCAAGAATGGACACTTTAGTTCGATAGGTTTGAATAAGCTCTGCCACGATGCGGTCTTCTGCACCTGCAGGTGCGGAGGCCAGGTCGCGGAGTAACTCTTGCGAGATTTGGTCTAGCTGAGCCAAATCCTGCAGCACCTCCTTCTTTTGAGAGGGGTAAGCATTGAGACGTGCCAGGCTTTGCCGGATTTGAGCGCTGTAGTAGCGCTCCGCCCCGCTAAAATCCGGATTGACCTGCTGAATTTCCGCAAGGATATCCGCCCGGGTTGATCGCGACAGCAGAACTCCTGCGCCAAATCCTATAACCAGCAGAGCGGCCACTGCCGCCACTCGTCTGAATAACGGCATCCAGGTTACTTTTGCCCGCGGCGGGTCGAGCTGAGCTTCAATTTTCGACCACAGTGCGGCAGGAGGCTCTACCAGGTCAAATTCGCTGCGGTGTTGAATGATTATTTTTTCAATATCGTCCCGTTCCATGGTACTTTTTTACTTAAATTCATTGGTTAAGATAGTTCTCAGCCTAGCCTTTGCCCTGCTGAATTGGGATTTGGATGTAGATTCCGAAATATGCAGAATCTCGGCAATTTCTTCGTGATCGTATCCTTCCAACAGATATAATGAAAAAATGACACGGTATCCGTCGGGCAGCATCATGATAGCCTGGTTGATTTGTTCCACTTTGGCGCTGTAATCCACCGGTTCGTCCTGATCTGTGGGGCGGCTTAGGACGCGTTCATCCATTTCTTCCCACATTAGCCGTTTTTTTTTCAGAAAGTTGATGCAGTGATTTACCACAATCCGTTTTATCCATGCGCCGATGGTAGATTCCCCTCTAAAAGTATCCATTTTGGAAAAAACCTCCGCAAAGGCCATCTGCAGTACATCCTCTGCATCTGCGGGGTGACGCAGCATGCGCAGGCAGACGTTATACATACCCTTGCTGTATTGCCGGTACAATTCAAACTGCGCCGCTCTGACACCCGCTTTACACTGCTCGATGATTTCCGATTGCATACCCCTTCAATGACAAGATCCTTTACAAAAGGTTGCGCAGGGTTAATCTATACCCATGGCCATGAGCATAAAAAAAGCGCAACACCATTGCTGTGCGTTGCGCTTGTCGAGGTCGCGAGCGGATTCGAACCGCTGTACAAGGTTTTGCAGACCTTTGCCTAGCCACTCGGCCACGCGACCATTTTTCGGACTGCAAAGATAAGGGCTTTTTCTTTGTTTTATCATTTCCGGGTTAAAAAAGTTTTTTCGAGCCCGCCGATATTAGATTTGAACTTTTGGAAAAACCCGCTTAATTTTGTAAAAAACAAGCCGCGCCTTATGACATCTCCATTAAAGGCTCTAAAAACTCCTGTTATTGTTTACCCGGAATCGGACGGAAACCCCATGGCTGAAAACACCTTACAATTCGACTGGATTACCCTTGTCAAATTTGGGACAGAGGCCGCCTTCGCAGACAGAGACGATGTCTTTATCGCAGGCGACCTACTTTGGTATCCCTTGGAGGGCCACCCTGAAATTCGCATTGCACCTGACGTGCTCGTCGCCTTCGGCAGGCCAAAAGGCAGACGCGGATCATACCTCCAATGGAAAGAGGATAATATTCCGCCTCAGGTGGTATTCGAAATTCTTTCTCCGGGTAATTCCAGAGGCGAGATGGACTCCAAAGTTGGCTTTTATCAAAAACACGGCGTTAAGGAATACATAGAATACGATCCTGACCGAAATATCCTGCGTGTCTGGCTGCGTCAAAACGACGAGTTGATTCCGATACCCGCAGAACTGCTCCGGGATTGGATCAGCCCCCTCCTCCAGGTTCGCTTTCTTTGGACAGATGAACACCTGGAGCTATTCCACTCCAATGGAGAACCCTTCCGAAGTCATGCAGAACTTAGGCAACTCCTGAAACAAGAGCAACAACACGCCATAAATGAACAGCAACGTGCCGAACAGGAGCGTCAACGTGCTGATGCATTGGCACAGGAAGCCGAGCTGGAACGCCGGCGCGTAGCCGAGTTGGAAGCACGCCTCCGACAAATGGAAGAAGCTTTCCAAAAATCCCGCAACGAAAAAACTGACTAAGCATTCCAGGGCAAGCCTTATTTTTGGCACATGAAAACCAAGCCTGTCAAACGCATCGGGCCTGAGGAAGCACTCCTCAAAGCGCAGCAGTACTGTGCCTGGCAGGAACGCTGCCACTCGGAAGTACGTTACAAACTCTTGGAATGGGGTATATTCGGCGATACCCTGGAAGAAATCATCGCCGCCCTCATTACCGAGGATTTTCTCAACGAAAGCCGATTCGCACGCGCCTACGCCCGCGGGAAGTTCAGACTCAAAGGCTGGGGCAAAATCCGCATCACCCAGGAACTGCGCCAGCGCAAAATCTCCAGCAATTGCATCCGCGAAGCCTTTATGGAAATTGACGACAGTGAGTACGTCAGTGCCCTATCCGCCATTCTTCAGCGCAAGGCTGCAGAAATTACTGCCGATTCCCCCTTCGAAAAGCAACAAAAACTCATGCGATTCGCCCTGCAGCGCGGTTTCGAATCGGAGCTGATAAGGGAAATTCTTCAAAAACCGGAATGGGACCAGCCCGATAAAACGGATTGAGTACCATCTCCTATTTCATATCAAATCTACGCTTTCATGTCTTCCTCCAAAAAAATTGAAGTCAGCAACGCCCCCAAGCCGGTGGGCGCCTACCCTCATGCCCGCAAAGCCGGCAACCTTCTCTTCCTGAGCGGCATCGGCCCACGAGACCCACTCACGGATGGTATCCCCGGGCTCGAGCGCAGTGCTTCCGGCAACTTTCTCTCCTTCGACTTTGAGGCGCAATGCCACTCCGTTTTTCGCAATGTGCGCACCGTACTTGAAGCCTCCGGCGCCCGCTGGGAAGACCTGGTAGATGTTACTGTTTTTCTGGTGAATATGGAAAGGGACTTCCACACCTACAACCGCATCTATGCCGAGTATTTCAAGGAAAACCAGCCTTGCCGCACTACGGTGGCTATTGATGCACTTCCTACGCCAATTGCGATTGAACTGAAGTGTATCGCCTATCTGCCGGATTGAAAGGATGCCCATTCGCCAAGATCTGCCCCGCGCATGGCTGCCGCCATCAGCTCTGGAAACATATCCGGTGTGCAGGCAAAAGCAGGAATACCCAAGGCGGCCAACTGTCCGGCAATCTGGCGGTCGTAAGCCGGGGCACCCTTATCGCTGAGTGCAAGTAGTGCAACGCATTGCACGCCTGAGGCCCGGATTTCCGAAAATCTCCGCACCATCTCCCGCGCATTACCGCCCTCGTACAAGTCGCTGATGAGTACCAGAATGGTATCTGCCGGCCTGCGAATGAGTCCCTGGCTGTAAGCCAATGCCTTTTGAATGTCGGTACCCCCGCCGGATTGTACGGAGAACAACAACTCTACCGGGTCGTGAAGATATTCGCTGAGGTCAGCCACGGAGGTGTCAAAAGCGATGAGCCGGGTGTGTACCGAGCGCAGGGAGGCCATAATACCGGCAAGCACTGCCGCATAGACCATAGATGCCGCCATCGAGCCGCTTTGGTCGAGCAATAGAATAAGGTCGCGCAGTTGCCGTCCCCTTCGGCCGTGCCCCACCAATTTTTCCGGAATGATGGCCTTGAGTTCGGGCTGGTAATGCCGTAGATTGGTCTGGATGGTTCGCGGCCAGTTAATTTCCTGAAATGAGGGGCGCCGCTTCCGGCTGCTCTTGTGCAAACTACCATCGAGAGCCTGCTGCAATGGACTCCGCAGGCGCTTTTCCAATGCTTCTACTACTCGGCGCACTACTTGACGCGCGGTTTCACGGGTGGTAGCGGGGAGGCTTTTACTCAATGAAAGTAAGGTAGCCACTAAGTGAACATCCGGTTCCATTTTCTCGAGCAGTTCCGGTTCAAGCAGCATGCGACGGAGGCCCAATCGCTCGAGTGCATCGCGTTGCATCACCTGCACCATTGGCGTGGGAAAATAGCGCCTGATATCGCCCAGCCAGCGATGGACGTTGGGCGAGGAACTTCCCAGTCCCCCTTGCCGATCGCTGTCGTACAGCGCCTCCAGCACCTGATCCATGCGCTGCTCCGCCCCAGCGAGAGAAGAAGTACCCTCGGGGTCAGCAGCAGCCCCGAGTACCAGGCGCCAGCGTTGAAGGTGTTCGTCCGATTTATCCATGATGCCGGGAGGGTTTTCTTTGTAGGCTACTCCTGCGCAATATAGGCCAAACACCGGGAATTTTGCATTAGATTTGCATTTTAAAGCCCTATCCTATGGATTTAACACCCGAACCAGTGCCCAACGAGGCCGACACCGACAAAGCGATTAGTTCTATCCGGACATCCCGCATCATTTTGCCGGCCATCCTGGGTGCAGGCGTGGTGATATACTTGTTTTGGCGGCAGTTTAACCCCGAAGAATTCAATGCGCTGGAGTGGAGCGCACGCATGGGCTGGGGTTTAGGGATTGCGCTGGCATTGGCGGTGCTGCGGCACATAGCCTACGCCCTACGCCTCAGTATGCTGACACACGGGGAGTTATCGTTCAAAAAATCCGTACAATCCATCTTTTTGTGGGAATTTGCGTCATCGGTTTCACCAACAGCAGTAGGAGGCTCGGCCGTGGCGCTTTTCATATTGAGTCGCGAAAAGATTGGGGTGGCGAAATCCACGGCTGTCGTGCTTTACACGGTGGTGCTCGACAGTTTGTTCATGATGTTATTTGTGCCCATGTTGTATCTGATTTTCGGGCCCGGCATCATGCGGCCTGGCGCGACCACGTTTTCGGAGGCCGGGGCCTGGGGCTATTATTTCCTATTTGCCTATCTGGCGATGGCGGCCTATACGTGGCTATTTTTTTACGGAACCTTTATAGGACCTCATCGCATGAAGCGATTTTTGGGGGTGATTACTTCATTTTCGATCTTGCGGCGATTCCGTCGGCAGGCCATTGAACTGGGCAACGAATTTGTAACGGCCTCTGCCACGCTGCGTGCCGAGCGCATGGGGTTTCACCTGCGCGCTTTCGGATATACTTTGTTGGCCTGGACGCCGCGATTTTTAATCCTCAGCGCCATCATTGCGGCATTTATCCCTACGCTACCGCTCGACTTCATGACGCAGTTGGAGCTATACGCCCGACTGAAGACCATGTTTTTTGTGTTGGTTTTCAGTCCTACCCCTGGTGGTGCCGGTTTGATTGAGTTGCTGTTCGGCGGTTTTTTAAGCGATTATGTGTCGAGCAGCACCATTTCTACGGTTATTGCCACGGTGTGGCGTCTGATTACCTATTATATATATTTGCTGGCAGGCGTGTTGATTATCCCAGCATGGCTTCGAAAAACCGATGTGAATGCCTAATCCGAATCAAAAAAATCAAAAAAAATTGCGCTTGCACTTGCATAATTAAACAGAACCCTTTTATCTTTGCACTCGCTTTAGCAAACGGCTAAAACATGTTAGTAAAGGTCCGGTAGTTCAGTCGGTTAGAATACGTGCCTGTCACGCACGGGGTCGCGGGTTCGAGTCCCGTCCGGAC
>CAYTNI010000169.1:0-6884 GCA_964439115.1 uncultured Saprospiraceae bacterium | reverse complement strand
TTTTCTGTGCGAGCCTGAAGTATCAATTATTGCTGCACGGCGTCCCTTTCCTTTTCATTCTTTTCCTGGCGTACCTTGGGCGAGGTTAAATCCGTAATAATGGCATTTACCTTCATATCATCTCCTCTGAACACGGAAACTCTTCGATTACCGTCAATTTTCACAAAAACGGAAGGTGTATTTTCCTGGGTTTCAAATTCAACTTCTAAAAATTCGCCCCCATACCATTTTTCAAAAAGCCTGACTACCTCCGGCAACAGGCTATCAGACCATTCAGCCTTATTCCAGGGCGCCCAGGCATCGTACTGAAAGTACACCCTCATTTTATAAATGCGGTTATCATCGTCGTAATCGGGATAAAAGTTCATACGCCCGGGATATGGAAACTGGTCGGGCATTTTGTATTCCACGGTATTGTTCGCCGGGCCCTCCTTGACGAGGCCCTGCCTGTTCAACTCAAAACAATGATCGAAGAACTCCTTTCGGGTCATGCCGAGTTTAAGCCCTAAAAAAAGGCTGTCATAACGGATACCACGCGCCAGCTCACGCTTCTCCATCGCCATATAAGCGCTTCCATCCGAACAAGCGGAAATGGCCACCATCAGTGTTACTGCAAAACTCCCTGCAATTCGATTCATCATCAGATTAGCTACATTGATTTAGCTCCATAAATTCCACAAAAGCACTTTGGTTCACCGAAAGCACCGATTTCTTATTCGATTTTAATGGCCTCAAACGGTTTGAAAAAAGCAACAGGCAAGGATTGCACTTTTTGTTGGTAGTTCTTAAAATCTCCTTCCATAAAGGCATTGATACGCTCCAGAACAGCCGTTGTCTTTTGCCTTGCCTGATTTAACAGATTTTGCGCATTGGGATTGGGCGCTCCGTCGGCAGCGTTGAAATATTGGGAGGCACCACGCAGCACAAAACCCAGATTATCGGAAGAACGCTGAATTCCTTTCAAGCCTTGTGGCATCATGTAGAGCAATTCCAGTGCAGCGATAGTATCCTGTAGCGACTTACCCATTTTCACCACCTCCTGCCTGATGCTGTCAGGCGTATTGGAAAGCGCATCCTGCACCATCAGGATGGATTTGCGGGCATCCTGTAGCTGATCGAATCCTTTGGACGCTTTTTCTACCATCGCCTTGTAAACCTGATAAGCAGCCAGCTTGGCCTTGCGCACTTCCATGGGGATTTCCAGGCGCGGGTCGCCATGAACGGTTATCATGGTAGAGTCCTTTAACTTATTATAGGACACGACGAGCTTGTACTTTCCAGGCAATACTTCAAGCCCGGAAGGCGTACGCCAGCTGTTTTCACTCCCACCTTCGCGCCTGGCCGGAAACTTAGGGCCATCCATGCGCAAATCCCAGTAAATCCGGTTCATACCGGTGTCTATTCTTGCGTTAAAATTTCGGATGAGCGCTCCATTTTCATCGAACACTTCCACTTTAGCGCGTTCTTCCCGTGAAGCAGTGGATGCCTGCTTTTCAACAGGAGCAGGAGCCTCCTCAGCCGTTTTTTTGCCTTTGCCCGGAGCGGCAGACGAAGATGCAGCTTCTTTTTGTGGTGCCTGGTACCAAACTGTTACCATGGCTCCAGCGGGGCGGTTAGCAGCGCTGTAAATAGCATCGGCCGGGAAATGATAGCCGTCATAGGATTTATAGCTTGCCTGCCAGGCATCCGGCGCTTCAAAAACGCGGAGGTTTTGCTCTAGTACTTTGCCATTGGTAGCGGCAAGTTCCCGGATAGGCCGGATGTCGTCGAGAATCCAGAGGGCTCTTCCAAAAGTGGCCACGATTAAGTCGTGCTCACGAGGGTGAATTTTGAGGTCTGATGTCTGAACAGCGGGATATCCATTGCGCCATTGACTCCAATTAGCTCCGCTGTCAATGCTGAGCCAAAGTCCATTGTCGGTGCCAAGCCAGAGTAATTGAGGCACCTTGGGGTCCTGTACAATGGCCTGCGCATGTCCCTGAACCTGAGTTTCATCCACGATACGGTTGAAAGTGGCTCCGAAGTCCCGGGTATGAAAAACCATAGGTCTAAAGTCGTTCCGACGATAATCGCTAACCACCACAAAAGCTTCCCCGGCTTGATGCCTCGAAACCTCGATGTAGGGAATCCAGCTTCCGGGTTTTACTCCGGGCAAGCGCCCTGAGAGGTTGACCCAGGAATTGCCCCCGTCGCGGGTGAGCTGGAGGTTACCATCATCAGTACCCACCCAGAGCACGTTTTCATCCAGTATGCTGGGCGCGATGACCAGTATGGTGGTATGATTTTCCGCGGCAGTATTGTCAATGGTGAGGCCGCCGCTCTTGTCCTGTTTTTGCTTTTCAGGGTCATTGGTGGTCAAATCAGGCGATATGATGGTCCAGCTTTGGCCGCAATCCATGCTTTTGTGTACAAATTGCGAGCCGTAGTAAAGCCCGCAGCCGTGGAAGGGGTTTTGCGCAAAACCGGCATTCCAGTTGAACCGGAGCGCGACACCCTCCGGATGTACAGGACGGATGAAGCGGTTTTTGCCGGTGATGCGATCCACCTGGCCAAGGTTGCCGCCTTGCGACATGGCATAGATATAGCGACTATCATCGGGATGGAAGCTCAGATCGAAACCATCGCCAAAATACACCTCCTGCCAATGGTGGTTGCGGATTCCTCCTTGTTGCCACACAGAGGAAGGCCCCACAAAAGTGCCGTTGTCCTGCAATCCTCCCCCTACGTTATAGGGAATTTCCATATCGTAGTTGACGTGATAAAACTGTCCCAACGGGAGATTTTCCGCAAATTTCCAGGTCTTGCCGCCGTCGCGGGAAATATTAATCCCTCCGTCATTGCCGATGATCATATAATCGGGATTTTCCGGGTGAACCCAGAAGGCGTGGTAATCCGGGTGGACGCTGGAAGGCGCCCAGACGTCGAAGGATTTTCCACCATCTTCGCTTTTTGAGGCATCGGCATAGAGATTGAAGATGCGATTTTCGTTTTTGGGATCGACATAAATTTCGTGATAGTAGAATGGGCGATTACTGACATTGCGCTCAGCTGGTGATTTCTGCCAGGTTCTGCCCCCGTCGGTACTTTTGAAGAGATTATTTTCTTTGGCCTCCACGAGGGCATACACGATATCAGGCTTGGAAGGCGCAATGGCCAGACCGACACGGCCGAGGTCGCCGGCGGGCAATCCGTCTTTTTCGGTGCGGCGCTCCCATGATTCACCGCCATCGAGACTGACATAGATGCCTGAGCCTGGGCCGCCGGAGTTAAAAGTCCAGGGTTGGCGACCGTACTCCCACATGGCAGCAATCAGCTTATTAGGATTGGTAGGGTCTGTGACGAGGTCCGCACAGCCGGTGCGGTCGTTGATGTAAAGAACTTGCTTCCAGGTTTTCCCGCCATCAGTGGTTTTATAGATGCCGCGTTCAGGGTTGGCACCCCATATTGAACCCATTGCACCCACGAATACAACTTCAGAATTATCGCGGTGAACGATAATTCTATGGATGGTTTTAGTAGCCTCTAGGCCCATTTTTTTCCATGTTTTGCCGGCATCAAGACTCTTGTAAATGCCGGCACCGCTATTGTGGGAGTTGCGGGGATTCCCTTCGCCGGTGCCCACCCATATTTCTGAAGGATTATGCTGGTTGATTGTCAGAGCGCCGATAGCGATGGTGGATTGCTCATCAAAAATTGGCTCCCAGGATACCCCGCCGCCTGTACTTTTCCATACGCCTCCCGAAGCAGAACCGGCATAAATGACGTCGGGATTGCTAAGATTCACATCAATGGCCGTGATTCTGCCACTCATACCGGCAGGGCCAATATTGCGCATTTTGAGCCCCTGTAGTTGTTTAGTATCTATTTTTTGAGCTGCAATCGCCGTGGCGATTCCCAAAAGAAGGAGTGTCCAAACGTACTTCATGTGGAAAATTTGTTTTAGATGGCCAAAAGTAGGAAAAGATATGGATTTTAACGCTTTAGCAGAAAATTTGGGCGCTTATTACTCCAAATTCCAGCGAAAGCCGGCGAATCCTCTTATTCCCTGCAAAGGTGCGTAATTGTAGGACGGGTCGAAAGTAAAGCCGTTTGGATTGGCCACAGGGTCATCTACCTCGCGATCGAAAGGATCGAAAGGACGCAGGATGGGGTTTTCAGGTACAAAATTCAACAGGTTTTTTACGCCTCCAAAAAGCTCCATTCCACTGTTGAATTTGCGCGATACCTGCAAGTTCAGCAGTACAAACCAGGGAGCATACTCTGGGCGGAAATCGTTGGGCACCACCGGCAGGCGCTGCGGACCAAACCAATTGCCTGTCAGATCAATGCTGAGCCGGGTAGGTGTATGGAAATAGTTGGCACTCCACACACCGGACCACCTCGGAGCCCGAATTTGTTCCGTCTTCTCGCCAGACTCATCTTCCTGAAATACTTCCATATAAGTGATTCCTGCATTCAGTCTGATTGGCAATCCATCTGAATAATTCAATTGCATGGTAAACCCCCGGGTGATGGCGCGGCCATCCAGGTTGGCATAGATGATTTTTTGAGGGTCTGTATCGTAATCCGGCAGGATTCGGTTGAAAAACCGGGTATAAAAAGCAGCCATTTCCACCTGCAAAAAATAGCGATCGGCATTAATGGTTTGTTCAAAATTCAAATTTCCACTCCAGGAGCGTTCAGGATTCAGCCTTTCGGCAATAACCACCTCTCTGGCGCCGCTAAGTGCCGCATGGTCTTCTGTAAATAAACTCACCACGCGAAAACCACTGCCAATGCCCGCCCTTAGGCTTTGATTTTCTGAAATGTGATGATGAAGCGCAAATCTGGGCGACCATACAGCCCCATGCTCCGGATGCCAGTCAAGGCGCAATCCCCCTAAAGAATGGTTGTGATTGCCGAACTTCCACTCGTTTTGTACAAAAATCCCAGGTAGCAAAGTACGCTCCTCTACAGAGGTAGCGGGTGTGCTGTCGTCGTAGCGGGTATGGCGTACCGCCGCACCGGCCAGGAGCCTGTGCTTGCCAAAAGCTTTATCCACATAAGACTGTACGAAGCCTATATTTTGGTTGGCATCATAGCGCACATTGCCGTAGTAGGAGTCCTGGTGGTGCGCGTTGTACGAAAATTGCATAAACAGGGGCAATTTCACGGGAAATTGATACTGCCCGAACATTTCCAGGCGTCTGGTGATAATACTTTCCCCATAGATTTCATCGCCGCCCCGAAAAGCCGGTGTCCATTGGGTCTGTCCACCCCAGCGATCTTCCCAGACGTAGCGCAGGCCCAGTTGCGCAGCGCGATTTTCAGGACGCTTCCAATTCCATTTATTGAAAACGGATACCCGCTGCTGCTGTGTCACATCCGTGAAACCATCCTTATTATTATCTGTGGGATTCTGCATCAGGAATCCGTTTACGCCAAGTAAAGAGGTCACCTTTTCGCCTGCCTTGAGCTTCCAGCCCGCATCCAGGTTGTACTCCTGCCAGCTTGTACCGAAAAAGTCGAGCAAAAAACGGGGTGCCGTTGAGCTATTTTTGGTGATGATGTTAATCTGTCCGGCCATAGCTTCGGAGCCATAGAGTGCCCCTGCCGGACCTTTTACCACTTCTATTCGTTCAATCAGACTATTGGGGATACCCATAAGCCCGTAAACTGTGCCAAGGCCACTCACGATGGGCATACCGTCCAGCAGTACCTGGGTATAAACGCCCTCAATACCATTAATCCGAATATCCCCGGTTTGGCAAACGTTACAGTTTATTACCGGCTGAACCCCGCTAATCATACCTACTGCTTCAAAAATATTGGGGGTGGGGTTGCGTTGAAAAAGTTTGGGTGAAATCACATCCACAGGAATCGGGCTTTCCGTGCGGCGAACCTCCCGCATTGCACCGGTAACCACCACCTCCTGGAGAATTTGAGCTGAAAGGGAAAACCGAAGTTCTGCGACCTCTCCGGCAGCCAGTTGAATAGTCTTTTTTTGTGAAAAATACCCTACAAAGGAGGCTGTGACTTCATACGTGCCGGGGGGAAGCCTGTCAAAAACCAGCCTTCCCAGGCTGTCTGTGCTTTCGGCTATCTGAAGTGGATTTATCTGTATGGTAGCAAAATCAAGAGGTTGTCCATCCGCCAACACTTCGCAGTACAACTTTGCCGGACTTATCTGAGCCCCGACAGAGTGGCTGTAAAACAGAAAAATCGTTATTAGCCATACAGAGAAAACCGTTCTAATGTACGACACGCGATGTGGCTTCAGGCTTTGCATAAAAGGACTTTGCTGTTAGATTATTCCATTTAACACCAAAATAGGATGTTTGCTCGTAGGAGATTATGGATTTTTCAATGGTCAGCATATTGAATATAAGAACTGAAAAGCCAGGTTTTTCCCTTCTTCCTGATTGGGAATGCGCAAACGAAGAAAAAGCCAGGGAGTAATTAAAGTGGAGTAAACATGGGTAACGGGCAGGATAAATAAATTAAGATCTACTTACCTGCTGAAAATTATGCACAAAAAAAGACTTCGAAGGCAATAGCCTCCGAAGTCTCTGGGAAAACAATTAGATCAATGGTAATTATTTACCCCCAAAACGGTATCCAATGGCCAGTTTACCCTGGAACATCAGATCCGGCCAGTTTAAGTCCTCCCTATTGCCGGTACTATCCTCATACACATTTTTGTCCACAACTGCCCGTCCTGCGCCTAAGCCAACATCAAAAACGAATCCTCCTGTGGAAACGATTTTATAGCCGGCTCCAAAGCCAAGTCCAAGGCGATTGGTGGTAAAATCGGCAAAACCAGAATTGTCTTCATAGTTCCACTGCCGATATACGTAACGTGCGAACACATCCGCATAAAAACCATCTGCTCCGTTTTTCGGGCT
>CAYTNI010000168.1:0-6935 GCA_964439115.1 uncultured Saprospiraceae bacterium | reverse complement strand
GGGACGGGATTTTGCCCGCGAAATGCTCGAGCACGAAGTCCGGCAAGGTGTGGCCTTCATAGAACAACAGATGGGTAAGCGCTTCAACGACCCGGTAGATCCGCTTCTGCTTTCTGTGCGCTCTGGTGCCCGCGCCTCCATGCCGGGCATGATGGATACCATTCTCAACCTTGGCCTGAATGACTTAGCGGTAGAAGGCCTTGCCTCCAAGTCGGGTAATGAGCGCTTCGCATGGGACTCTTACCGCCGGTTTGTGCAAATGTACGGTGATGTGGTCATGGACCTGAAGCCCGAGTCAAAAGAAGATGAAGATCCCTTTGAGGTCATCATTCACCAAATCAAAAAGGAACGGGGGGTTCAGCTCGACACCGAACTCAATACCGACGACCTCAGGGAGATGGTGCGGCGGTTCAAAGCGCTCATCCTGGAGAAGAAAGGCAGGGAATTTCCTGCGGAACCCTGGGAGCAACTCTGGGGTGCTGTGATGGCCGTTTTCAGGAGCTGGAACAATGATCGCGCACAGGTGTATCGCAGTTTGCACGGTATTCCGGAAAGCTGGGGCACAGCCGTCAATGTCCAGGCCATGGTGTTTGGCAATATGGGTAATAACAGTGCTACCGGGGTAGCTTTCACCCGCGATGCCGGCACCGGAGAAGACCTTTTCAACGGTGAATTTTTGGTCAATGCACAAGGCGAAGATGTGGTAGCCGGCATTCGTACGCCGCAGCAGATTACCCTGGAGGGGTCTCGCCGATGGGCGGCTCTGGCACGCGTCTCCGAGCAGGAGCGCCGGGAAAAATATCCTTCGCTGGAAGAGATTATGCCGGTAGTTTTCAGGCAGCTCATGGAGGCGGAGACCAAGTTGGAGAATCACTATCGCGACATGCAGGATCTTGAATTCACCATTCAGGATGGGAAGTTGTGGATGCTTCAAACCCGCAATGGCAAGCGCACGGGTGCGGCCATGGTCAAAATAGCCATGGATATGTTACGCCAGGGGATGATTGACGAACGCAGCGCTGTATTGCGCGTAGATCCGGTGCGTCTGGACGATTTGCTCCACCCGGTTTTTGACCCCGGTGCTCTTAAAGCGGCCAATGTGATTGCGCGTGGCTTGCCGGCTTCTCCAGGAGCTGCCACCGGGCAAATTGTATTTTTTGCCGATGAAGCTGAGGCATGGGCTCAGGAGGGCAAAGCCGTTATACTGGTGCGCACAGAAACTTCTCCTGAAGATCTTCGCGGCATGTTTGCTGCCAGGGGAATTTTAACTGCCCGGGGCGGTATGACCTCTCACGCTGCTGTGGTAGCACGCGGCATGGGCAAGTGTTGTGTATCCGGCGCAGGCGCAGTCCACGTGGATTATCGCGCCCGAACCATGTTTATTGACGGTGTTACCTACCATGAAGGCGACTGGATTTCACTCAACGGTTCTACCGGAGAAGTGCTGGAGGGCAAAGTTCTGACAAGGGAAGCCGAACTCACCGGTGATTTTGGCGAACTCATGGCTTTGGCCGACAACTATCGCCAGATGCAGGTGCGCACCAATGCGGACACTCCGGAGGAAGCGCAAATTGCCCGTAAATTTGGTGCTACAGGTATCGGCCTGTGTCGTACGGAGCACATGTTTTTTGAAGGCGACCGCATTGTGGCCATGCGTGAAATGATTCTTTCCGAAGATGTGGAAGGCCGCCGGAAGGCTTTGGCCAAACTATTGCCGATGCAGCGCAGCGACTTTGAAGGATTGTTTGAAGCCATGAATGGCTTCCCCGTAACCATTCGTCTGCTCGATCCACCATTGCACGAGTTTGTACCTCACGAAATTGAGAATCAAAAGGAAATGGCTGCCGATATGGGTGTTTCGCTGGAGGTGATTCAGCATCGGGTAGAAGAGTTGCACGAATTCAACCCCATGATGGGGCATCGCGGGTGCCGCTTAGGCATCACTTATCCCGAAATTACGGAAATGCAGGCGCGTGCCATCATTGAGGCGGCTTTGAATATAAAAGCCAAAGGCATCTTAGTCAAGCCGGAGATTATGATCCCACTGGTCATCTCGCTTCGGGAATTCAGGGAGCAGGAGAGCCATATCCGTGAAATTGCCGAGCGTGTCTTTACCGAGCGGAACGACCGGATAGATTTTTTGGTGGGCACCATGATAGAGACGCCACGCGCAGCCATGGTGGCTGACAACATTGCCCGGGGTGCTGAGTTTTTCTCATTTGGCACCAACGACCTCACCCAGCTCACCATGGGATTCTCCAGAGATGATGCAGGGAAATTTCTGCCACTCTATGTGAAGCGGGGCTTGCTCGAGTCTGACCCTTTCAAGACGCTCGATCAAAAGGGCGTGGGCTTACTGGTGGACGCAGCAGTTAAAAAGGGCCGGGGTGCAAATCCGGATTTACATATCGGAGTTTGTGGAGAGCATGGTGGCGACCCTGCATCGGTGGAGTTTTTCTATCAGGTAGGATTGGACTACGTGAGTTGTTCACCATTCCGCGTACCTATCGCGAGATTGGCAGCGGCGCAGGCGGCGCTCAGGCATGAACGCGTGGGCGAGGCGGTATGAGAAAAAGTTTTGTTTAACTTTTTGATGCACAATAGGTAAGTTTTTTCGATAAATAAAAAATAATTACATGGCCGTTACGAAAAAATGTTCGTAACGGCTTTGTTATTTTATTACAAATGCAGAATAAAAAATTTTTTTCTATCTTTGGCAAAAAATTTTTTCATCTTTCAGAACCAATTGAAACAATCTCTGTTTACCTTGCAACTTTAACCAATTTTTAACAAATTTCAATACACATTAGTGCATTATTAAACACAATTGCGCCGGTATACCTGGCCAACCTGAAGTCTGGCGATTATGTCGGATTCACATTTTTTATCGGCTCAATGGCCATGCTCGCCGCTACCGTCTTCTTCTTTGTTCAAATGACACGGGTAGAAGGTAAGTGGAAGGATTCCATGCTGGTATCCGGTTTGATTACCGGTATCGCCGCGGTTCACTACTTCTACATGCGCAGCTACTGGTCAGAGAACGGATCTTCTCCCACCGAGTTCCGCTACATTGACTGGATCCTGACGGTTCCCCTCATGTGCGTAGAATTCTACCTCATCCTGAAGGCTTTCGGAGCCAAGATAGGTTTGATGTGGCGTCTTATCGCCTATTCAATCCTCATGTTGGTAGCCGGTTACCTTGGTGAGACGGTTTACCGTGGCAGCAGTGCTGTTTGGGGTGCTATTTCCACTATCGGTTATGTGGGTGTGCTTTATGAGGCATGGTTTGGTTCTGCCAAGAAATTGGCTCAGGGTTCCAACGATCCTACGCTTCAGAAGGCGTTCAGCTCCCTCGCATGGTTTGTACTGGTAGGTTGGGCAATCTATCCTATCGGCTACATGGCTATCGAAACGGATGGTCTGCTTCGCGGTGTGCTTGCCATTGAATCACTGGACATCATCTACAACATCGGTGATGCTGTGAACAAAATCGGCTTCGGTATGGTCATCTTTACATTAGCTGCAGCAAAAACTGCAAAAGGCTAATTTGACCGTACTTCCAAATTATATCCCATGGATAAAACTGCGGCCTTGTCGGTAAATACCGGCAAGGCCATCAGTGTATAAGTGCATTATTAAAACTACAAAGGTAATTTACCTGTATCTTAGTCCTGTCGTTGCGGCAGGACTTTTTTGTAAATAGATTGTTAAAGCTTAAAAGATAGCGGACATAAATGCTTCCGGGATAGCGTTTTGTCCACGCTATATTAGTCAAAACGCACCAGGGAAGGAGACTGGTTGCTGTCTATTTGTGGAAGTTATTTGAATGTATATTTAAATAATTTACAATTCGTTTTGTCTGTACTGCTATTGGGTGTAAATCAAATTACCACATGAAATCTTTGGTTCAACAGTCTGTGCATGAAAGGCGCCTTACCCATAAAGTGCATTTCAAAACTGTTTTTATTGTTCAATACGGGCATTGGGTTTGCGTCCTTCGGTTTTCTTCAAATTATACCTCATAATAGCTGCGCCCTGAAGCGGTCGAATATTTGTAGAAAAGGTTACTGAAATCAATGTACGATCCCTGCAGGATCGCAGCTCTACCCCACAATTGATTCCTACAAACCTGTTATCCCTCCGGGATAGAGCACAAATCCAATTAGGGTTAAGGATGGCATTTTGAATCTCTGATGTTTCATGTTGATGGCAAGGCGTAAATCAAACTGTCGCATAAAATCTTTGCTTTAGTGGTAATAAGGCGAAAGACACCCAACCCATAAATTGGATTTTAAAACATTATAAATTTTGCAATACGATTATTTGGGTTGCACCCCTGCAATTCAATTTAGAAGTTGTATATTCAACTGTATGTAAGCCTTTGAGCGCATTTAGGTACTTTGTACAATGATTAAATAAATAGGCATGCCAATGGTGATATTTACGGGGAAGGTAACGGCAAGCGCCATCGGTAAATAAAGTCCTGGATCGGCTTTGGGAACCGTTATTTTCATGGTTGCCGGTACGGCTATATAAGAAGCACTGGCGGCCAATACGGCAAACATGAATCTGTTGGTAATATCGGGGGTTACAAATCTACTTAAGATGGCAAAAAGACTGCCATTGACTAACGGAATTAATATGGCGAAGGCTATCGGAAATACTCCAAAGGAGAAGAAGGATTTTAACTTTTTGCCGCTTGTGATACCCATATCCAGCAGAAATATGGCCAGGAAACCTTTGAACAAGTCGTTGGTAAACGGTTTAATTCCTTCGGCCTGTTTTTCATTGGCGATAAAACCTATGGTCAGACTGCCCAGAATTAATAGAACGCTGCCGTTAGTCAGGGAATGTTTGATTACCGATACCATGTTGATTTTTGCGGCGGATTCTTCCCTGTGAAATATAGAAATCAATACCAACCCTATAATGATAGCAGGAGACTCCATCAACGCCATTATGGCCACCATGTGTCCGTGAAGACTCATTTGATGGCTTTCCAGATAGGAAACGGCCGTCACAAAAGTTACGGCACTTACAGAACCATAAGCCGCTGCAATGGCGCCGGCGTTGAATACATCGAGTTTTCTCTTGAGGATGAAAAAAGTATAAAGGGGTATGCATGCTGAAATGAAGATACCAAATAGCATAGAAAATCCGATTTCACTGGTCAAAGTTTCGTGGGATAATTCCTGCCCTCCTTTGAACCCAATGGAAAACAATAAATAGAGCGAAATACATTTTGATGAGTTAGGCGGTATTTCCAAATCGCTTTTTACATATACTGCGAGGACGCCAAGCACGAAGAACAACAACTCCGGATTGGTTAGATTTTCTATCAGTAAATTGAAATCCATATTATCTGATTATGTGATGAAACCGTACACGGCAATGTTATGCTGAATTGATTACGGCTTATGTTCTGTGATCATTCTGATGGCTATCCCATTGAAGTAAGCTAAAGATGAGAAGGCGTATTCGGCATTCCTAACCTTGGTTCTAAAGCAATTAAACGGGTATTTGTTCGTTTCACCGGCCCACTAATGACAATTGGTAGTACCCCTAGGTGGTTTCCGTGGTGGTGAAGCCTTCAGGTGTAGTGTCGGATTCATTGGGCATTATTTAGGAATATCCCAATGAAAGTCCTTCCAATGGGTTAAAGATGGAGGTTCTCTATCTCAATAAAATAGAGAAGCAAAGCCCAATAACCAGCGGTTACAATCCCCCCACGGGCATATTGTCGGGTATTTTACCCGGATACGGATGCTTTTCAGCGTCTTTCCTCCGATAATCGTGATATTGCCCTAATTTCCGGGGCGCTGCCATCGAGCAAATCCGGCATAATTTCTACCTGCGCCATGAATACTACACCACCGTTATGTATTTCTTAGTAGGCCCATTTTAAGAGAAAACCGCGTTGGAGGGAGATCTTCTTTTTATTATTTGCGCGTAGGCACCGTCCCAAAGGTCAATGCGTTTTTGCAAAGATTGAATAGTGGCTAGTTCCGCTTCCTTCCAGAGCTGCTCGTCGGTGCCACATAGATTTGACGTCATTTGTAAGGCCAGATGGCTATGATGGTCTCCGTCAACTTCAATGTGTCTTTCAAGATAATATTTAAAAACTGAAATGCTGTCGGGGAAATTTTTGTTGATATCATTTACTATGGAAATAAACATTCCTGGAATTAGGTCTTCCCGTCCAAATGTAAAAATGGCAGCTTGTAGATAATCTTTGTTACTATCAATAACCTTAAACGTGAAGTCCACAAAGTTACGGGCTTCCTGAGGTGTTTCAGAAGCTGTGAATGCTGCGTTGAAGTCACCGGTATTTTTTAATACGGTAATAAATGTTTCCATTTGCGAGGTATCTGCTCCACATTGTTTCATGGCGTCTAGATAAAGCTCAAAATGGCTTTTCCTGATACCAAAACTATCCACATCAGATTCTTCCCCCACCACTATTTCATTAATAAGATATCGGGTGTCTGCTGAACCTTTAGGAAACCAGGGAATGGAAGTACAGGTCAGATTATTTTGCAGCGCCTTGAGCAAAGACATAAAGTCCCAAACTGCAAAAATGTGAAATTGCATAAAAACCTTCAGGTCGTCGAGGTCTTTGATTGCAGGATAAACTTTGTGGTTAATAATTTGCTGTCTCAAAGGTTCAATCACCTTTTTGATTTGCTCAATTTGCTCGTTCATTTTTGGTTATGTTGCTTTTTTGAGTAAGGTTAATTGGTGGAGATGGCCATGATGCCGGAGATCTTTATAAGTGTAAAGAAGCTGTAGATTGGGCTATGAAACCAAACAAAATCCACACCCATCTACAATCGCGCAAAAGTAGCTGTTAGAATGCCGTCTTTATAATCTTTCGCGTCATGATGTAATTGGTTATTGGTGAATACAGCTGTTGGAGGATACATTTACCAATGCTT